>NZ_RCOB01000142.1:0-11305 GCF_004307665.1 Pseudomonas sp. Sample_16 | reverse complement strand
TCCCGCTGGGCTGCGAAGCGGCCCTACATAGGGCTATCGGATGTTTCTGACCAAACCGGTTGACGGGGTTTGCGACTGCTGCGCAGCCGAGCGGGAGCGAGCTCCCTCGCCACGGGTTCATTGCGAGCTGGAAGTGCCGAGGTGGGTGAAGACGGCCTGCCTGACGCAGCACCCTTACCGCAAACCCTTGTGGCGAGGGAGCTCGTCGGATCGCCGCACCGTCCCGCTGGGCTGCGAAGCGGCCCTAAAGGGGACTGCTGCGCAGCCCAGCGGGAGCAAGCGTCTGATTCAGCCGTTTGTTGAACTCCAGCCAAACCGCCAGCAAAGCCATCAACCCGGCACCCGCCAGCGCGGTGAAAATCTGCATGGCGAACGCGTCGTCCGTCAGGGCATTGATCATGTCCGCCAGCGGCGCGAGCAATACGCCCAGGCAGAAAATCTCCAATGAAAAACGGCCCATGCGACAGCTTTGCTGCGCCAGCCAGTTTTGCGTCCATCCCGTGTCGGGCAGCAGTTTCGCGGTGACATACGCCAGCGCCAGGAAGTGCAACAAACGCTGGGGCGACAGGTTGGTCTTGCTGATCGGGTACAGCAGATTGCTCAAGCTCGACGGCAGCAAGGCGTCGTGGAGGTACGGCCAGCGCCACAGGACGGTCAGCACCCCGGCGGCCATTACGTACAGCGCCGCGCTCATGAACAACGGCTGGCGCCACAGCGGTCGGCTGTCGGACTCGCGCGGGCGTTGGGAGTGAATGGCCGCGGCGCCACCGAGGACAAACAGCAATTGCCAGGCAACAGGGTTGAAGTACCACACCCCATCCTTGATGGCAGCCAGGTTCCAGTCTGCCAACGGCACCATCAGGTACAACGCGACTGACATCGCCACCACCACCCAGGTCTTGCGCACCAGTATCGGCAGGACCAGCGGCAAACCCGCCAGCAGCACAATGTACAGCGGCAACGGGTCCATCAGGTTCGGTTTGAAGCGCAACAGCAGTTCATCGATCAGGGCCTGCTGCGGGTCGCTGATGAAGTGGTGCATGCCCATTTCTTCGAC
The DNA here is from genome assembly GCF_004307665.1 of Pseudomonas sp. Sample_16. Lineage (NCBI taxonomy): Bacteria > Pseudomonadati > Pseudomonadota > Gammaproteobacteria > Pseudomonadales > Pseudomonadaceae > Pseudomonas > Pseudomonas sp. Sample_16. Next base: position 10,248 of record NZ_RCOB01000142.1, on the reverse strand, counting down.
CAGGTCGCGGGTTTCCACGTGGCTGTTGGCGAAGAACACGATGCCCATCAGCATCGCCAGCAAAAAAATATGCACCACGTACAGCACCCAGGCACGGCGCAGGATTTTCACGCAGGCAATCAAAAAGCCTTCGCGCGCCAGGATTTTGCCGTAGGCCAGCACCGCCGCGTAACCAGCGAGAAACACGAAGACCTCGGCGGCATCGCTGAAGCCGAAGTTGCGCAGGGTAATTTGACCCAAAGGGTTGTGGGGCACGTGATCCCAAAAGATGAAGATCAGTGCCAGACCTCGAAAAAAGTCGATCCGGTGATCGCGCACTAACGTCATGACGGCAGGCTCGTAAACGGGGTGTTGAACAAAGGAGTGGTCGGGGCGACAGAGTTTAACTGCCGCTCATCGGCGGCGCGCAGGGTGGACTGATTCGCCCTCAATTGCAAAGTCGGGGTATTTCGGAATGTCTCCTGGCCGGGGCCGAGGGGGTAACCGCTGGTCTGAAAGGTGCGACAACCTGCGAATTCTGACAGTAGACAAGCTCCAATACATATGAGTCGCAACGGGTTCCAGCAAAGGATCGTCAGCATGAGACGTCTGTGGCGTGGGTTTTCCAGCTACACGGTGATCGGGGTCGCCAACACCCTGATTCACTGGCAGATCTTTTTCCTGCTCAGCGTGGCTGCCGGGTTCAGCCAGGCGGTCAGCAATCTGGTGGCGTTTTGCGTGGCCGCCTCGTTTTCCTTTTACATGAATGGGCTCTACACCTTTGACAGCAAGCTGTCGGTTGGCGGTTATCTGCTGTTCATGGCAGCGATGGGCGCGTTGAGTTACGGCGTCGGTCATGCCGGTGATGTGTGGCGACTGCATGGTTTGCTGACCGTGGCGCTGTTTTCCGCGTTGAGCCTGGTGCTCGGTTTCCTGTTTTCCAAGTACGTGGTGTTCCGCGAGCGTGGCGTATGAAGGTCTCGCTGATCGTCCCGGTGTTCAACGAAGAGCAGTCGATCAACCTGTTTTATCAGGCGGTGCGCCGTGAATTGAGACTGGGCGATATCGACGTCGAAATCGTCTTCATCAACGATGGCAGTTCCGACCGCACTGCTGAGCAGGCCGCAGCCCTGGCAGAGTCGGATGATCAGGTGATGCTGATCAATTTCTCCCGCAACTTCGGCAAGGAGCCGGCACTGTTCGCTGGCCTTGAGCATGCCACCGGTGATGCGGTGATCCCGATGGACGTCGACCTGCAGGACCCGATCAGCGTGATCCCGTTGCTCATCGAACAATGGCAAAAGGGCGCCGATGTGGTGTTGGCCAAGCGTCGCGATCGACGGTCTGACAGCTACCTGAAGCGGCACAGTGCGTCGCTGTTCTACCACCTGTTGAATCGCATTTCGTACACGCGCATCGAAGAGAACGTCGGAGATTTCCGCCTCATGGACCGCAAGGTGGTCGATGTGATTCGCGCGTTGCCCGAGCATCAATTGTTCATGAAAGGCGTGCTGTCCTGGGCCGGCTTCAACACCGTTGTAGTCGGCTACGAGCGCGCCCCGCGAGTAGCGGGCAACAGTAAATTCAATGGCTGGAAACTGTGGAACCTGGCGCTGGAAGGGGTCACGTCGTTCAGCACCGTGCCGTTGCGGCTCTGGACCTATGTCGGTGGTCTTGTGTCATTGTTCGCTGTGCTGTACGCGGTGTACATGGTGCTGGACAAGATTGTCTACGGCAACAGCGTCCCCGGTTACCCCTCTTTGATGACCGCCATTCTGTTCCTTGGAGGCGTGCAACTGATCGGCATCGGCATCCTCGGCGAGTACATCGGGCGGATCTACATCGAGGCCAAGCATCGGCCGCGGTATGTCATCAAGGACATCGTAAAAAGTACCCACAAGACGACAGAAAAACCCGCGATGACCAAAAGCCTGTGAGCACGATAACGCGGGTGGCTGAGATGCCTGTGAGCCAGCAGCGGCTGTACCGTGCGGGATTGATGGCGTTGGTTATGCTGGCGCTGTTGCTCAGGTTCCACGGGATGTCTGTTCCGGTGATCTGGTATGACGAAGCCTTCAGTGTGTTGCTGAGTGAGCGCTCGCCGGCGCTGATCTGGGCCGCAACGGCCCGTGACGTTCACCCGCCGCTCTATTATGTGATTCTGCATTACTGGGTGCTGTTGTTTGGTCACAGCGTGATTTCCTTGCGCGGGCTGAGTGCGGTGGCGGACGTGGGGGCGCTGATGCTTTGCCTCAAACTGATGAGCCTCGTCGCGACGCGCAGAGCGACGATCTTTGCCGGACTGATGCTGGTGCTGTTGCCGCTCTCGCTTCGCTATAGCCAGGAAGTGCGCATGTACACCTTGCTCGGCTTTTGGCTGATGGCGGCGACGGTCGCTTTGGTGTGCTGGAGCCGGCAGCCGCAAGCGCGGCTCTACGCGATTGCCTATGTCCTGCTGATGGCTGCGGCGTTTTACACCCACTACTTTGCCGCGCTGTGTGTGTTAGTACATTGGCTGTACTGGTCGGGATTTGGGGATGGTGAGCCGGCGGCGTTGCCCATTCGAAAATGGCTGATGGCCAATGTCGCGATAGTCGCGCTCTACCTGCCCTGGTTGCCCAATCTCATTGATCAGCTCAGACGTATGGATGGGCTCGAGTGGGTGGCACCCACAACCTGGGAGATGCTGCCGGGGCTTGTTTCGCGCTGCATCATGATGGTGTCGGCGACCGGTGGCGGGTTGTGGTGGGCGCTGCTGGTCACGGCATTGATGCTCGCCTGTTGTGTCCTGACATTGCGGTACGGGCGTGCTGATCGTCGCTCGACGTTCCTGTTGATGGCTTATTTCTTTGTGCCGGCCATCGCGGTTTTTCTGGTGTCCTTGATCATTCCGGTGTTCGTCACGCGTTACCTGGTGTTTGCCGCACTCGGCTTGCCTCTGCTTGCGGCGCTCGCCCTGGATGGACTGGCAAAACAGCGGCCGCTGATGGCTTACCTCTGTCTGAGTCTGTTTCTAGCCGCCGAGGTGCATGGCGCACTGAAGGTCTATGCACAGGAGGACGGTTTGAATGGTACCGACGTTCGCAAGTTGGCCTGGCTGGATTCGGTGGCAGAGGGCATCAATCGCCAGGCCCAGGCAGGCGATGAGATCGTGGTCGATGGTCTGTTCTGGTATCTGCCTTTCACTTACTACAACGCCACGGGTATCCAGCCAAGGCTCTACATCTCCCGTTCGCCGGACGGGACGCCGCAGGGGCCTTACGACTATGGCGGCTGGCGCCTCATTCCGCAGCGTCTGGACTGGATTTTTTTCAGCAATGTATCGACCTTGAAGCCCGTCGCCAAAAGAATCTGGTGGGTGACGGGCAAGCCCAGGCCCGAGGACGTAGTGACATTCCCCAAGGACTGGAAGCAGACGCTGACGGTCAAAGGGAATGAAGCCGAAGCTCGCCTGTTCATTCTGGACGGCGGACGCTGAAGTCATCCCAAATCTTCAGCGCCGCACTATCGGCGTCAGGCCGCCGCAATCTCATTGGGCTCGAAACTGTCCGCCCGCGCCATCTGCCACATCCGCGAATAGAACTCGCCATTCACTTCGCCGGTCAGCAACTCACCGGGTTTGAGGAACACATGCAGTTGCGAGAACAACTTGATTTCGGTCGCCGACATGCGCCGCACCAGGTGCTTGGCCGACAATTGCGATGGATGTTCGAGACCGGCCGCAGCGAGCATTTCGGCCAGGCCCTTGAGGGTGTTGCGGTGGAAGTTGTAGACGCGCTGGGCCTTGTCCGGCACCACCAGCGCGCGCTGACGCAGGGCGTCCTGAGTCGCGACACCGGTCGGGCATTTGTTGGTATGGCAGCTTTGCGACTGTATGCAGCCGATGGCGAACATGAAACCGCGTGCCGAGTTGGCCCAGTCGGCACCGATGGCCAACACGCTGGCGATGTCGAAAGCGCTGACGATCTTGCCGCTGGCGCCGAGTTTGATCTTGTCCCGCAGATTCAGGCCGACCAGCGTGTTGTGTACGAACAGCAGACCTTCACGCATCGGCACGCCGATGTGATCGGTGAATTCCACGGGCGCCGCGCCGGTGCCGCCTTCCTTGCCATCGACGACGATGAAGTCCGGGAGAATGCCGGTTTCCAGCATCGCCTTGGCAATGCCCATGAACTCCCACGGATGCCCCAGGCAGAACTTGAAGCCCACCGGTTTGCCGCCGGACAGCTCACGCAATTGCTGGATGAAATGCATCAATTCGATCGGCGTGGAAAACGCACTGTGGCGAGACGGCGAGATGCAGTCTTCACCCATCAGGATGCCGCGGGTTTCGGCGATTTCCCGGGTGACCTTGTGCTTGGGCAAGATTCCGCCGTGACCGGGTTTGGCGCCCTGGCTCATCTTGATTTCGATCATCCGTACTTGCGGTGTTTGCGCCTGTGCGGCGAAGCGTTCCGGGTCGAAGCGGCCGTCGCTGGTGCGGCAACCGAAGTAGCCGCTGCCCAGTTCCCAGGTCAGGTCGCCGCCGTGTTCACGATGATAGGGGCTGATGCTGCCCTCACCGGTGTCATGGGCGAAGTTGCCGAGTTTGGCGCCCTGGTTCAACGCACGGATGGCGTTGGCGCTGAGCGAACCGAAACTCATGGCCGAGATGTTGAACACCGACGCGGAATACGGCTGGGTGCACTGCGGGCCGCCGACGGTCACTCGAAAACCGCTCGGGTCGCTCAACGGTGCCGGGCGCATGGAGTGGCCGATGAACTCGAAACCTGATTGATAGACGTCGATCAGGGTGCCGAACGGTTTGTCGGCGCTTTCGTTCTTGGCCCGGGAATAGACCAGCGAACGCTGGGCGCGGGAGAAGGGCAGGGCATCGCTGTCGGATTCGAGCAGGTACTGGCGGATTTCCGGGCGAATGCCTTCGACCAGATAGCGGATATTGCCGAGGATCGGGTAATTGCGGCGCACTGCATGGGGGCTTTGCAGCAGGTCGAACAGGCCGATCAGGCTAAGCACGCCCGTGACCGCAGTGATCGGCCAGAGCCAGTCGTGTTCGAGGAAAGGCAGGCTGGCGAGGGTGAAGATCACGCAGACGGCAAAGAAGGCGTAGCGGCTCAGGAGTGACAGGCTCATACGGTTTCCTTGGGTTCGGACTCAATTATTCGGTGGCAACAGCGCATTTGTGGCGAGGGAGCTCGCTCCCGCTCGGTTGCGCAGCAGCCGCAAAACCTGTTGATGGATTTTGTCTGACTGATTGCGGTGTTGGTTTTGGGACCGCTTCGCGGTCCAGCGGGAGCAAGCTCCCTCGCCACAGGTGTCCTGCAATGCAGGGGTTATCAGGCATTTTGTGCCTGGAGAAAAATCGAAAACAGCTCCGACTGGGACTTGATCCCCAGCTTGCTGTACATGTGTTTCTTATGGACTTTCACGGTCTCGATGGAAATTTCCAGTTTGCGGGCGATTTCCTTGCTGGAGCAGCCACTGAGCATCAAGCGCCCGACATCCAGCTCCCGGGCGGTCAGTTGCGCGCCCTTGAGTTGCTGCACCGACGCTTCGAGCTGCACCCGCCAATCGCCCTGTACCGGCGTCGGGGCGAGAGCCACCGTTTCGTTGATCTCGTAGGGCAGGCGCTGACGCAACAACCCGAGCACCCACGGCTGGATCAACGACAGCAAGGCAATCTGTCCGGCGCTGAAACGTTGCTGGCTGCCCAGTGACAGGCACAGCGTGCGGTCGCCTTCGAGCTGGCAATTAAACTGTATTTCGTCGGCCACGACATTCACACGAAAGTATCGTTGATAGTACTCGGTGAGTTCGAAATGCTCCGGCGCCACTTCCGACAGGCGATACAAACCGGTGCGCGATTGTTCGCGGCAGGCGATGTAGAACGGATCGAGCAGGTACAAACCGCGCAGGTAATCCTGGAACAACGGGTCGGGGCCACCATCGACACCCGGCGATTCGGCGAACACTTGTGGATGCCGGTCGGCGCTGAACAGCAGCGCGACCCAGCTGTCGCAGGGCACGTACTGATCCAGCAAGCGGACCAGCTGCGTCCAGAAATTGGGCTTGTCCAGGGCGTCGATCAATTGCCCCACCGAGCGGTGCCAGGCGATGTCGTCCAACGAGAGTGCCATGCATCTACCCCTATCGTGTTACCCCAGCGGCGTGATTTCCCGGCCGCTCGCTTGCTGCGCATACTGGCGCACAGACAGCGACCGGGCAATCTTTCTCCCAGCCCGGCCTTAGAACAAGGACTACCCATGAAGGTCGAACTCGCCCAACTGGCGGGCCGTGACAATGACACGGCTTACAACCTCGAACGTGCCCTGACGGCAATCAACGCTTGCGCCGCCGACACGCAACTGATCATGTTCCCTGAAAGCCACTTGATGGGCTTTCCGTCGGCCGAGTCCGTGGCTCAAGTTGCCGAACCCTTGGACGGCCCCACCGTCAGCGCCATTGTCGCCGCCGCCCGTGAACGCAATATTGCTGTGGTCGTCGGTACCGCCGAGCGCGACAACGGTCGTTTCTACAACACCACGCTGCTGATCACCCCCGAAGGCATTGCCTTGAAGTACCGCAAGACGCACCTGTGGGCGTCGGATCGCGGCGTGTTCGAGGCCGGCGACCGCTACGCCACTTGCCTGTGGAACGGTGTGCGCGTTGGCCTGCTGATTTGCTACGACATTGAGTTCCCTGAAAGCGCCCGCGCCCTGGCGCAACTCGGTGCCGAGTTGCTGCTGGTGACCAACGGCAACATGGACCCCTACGGCCCGACGCACCGCACCGCCATCATGGCTCGCGCCCAGGAAAACCAGGCGTTCGCGCTGATGGTCAACCGTGTGGAAGAGGGCGATGGCGGCTTGCTGTTCGCCGGTGGCAGCGCGCTGGTCGATCCCCTGGGCACGCTGTTGTTCGAAGCTGGCCGTGAGGAAGGGCAGTTTGCGGTTGAGCTGGACCTGAACCGCTTGACGGCGGCGCGGCAGGATTACCGCTACCTGGATGATCAGCGGCTGAAGTTGCCGGGGGAAATGGTCGAGCATGCTTGCGGATTGCGCGAGCTGCTGATTCCTTCTCGATAACCGTTAACCCGATCGTTCCCACGCTCTGCGTGGGAATGCATCAACGGACTCTCCGCGTTCGGCTGTGAAGGGCGCGCGGAGCGTCCCGGGCTGCATTCCCACGCGGAGCGTGGGAACGATCATTGCGCCGAATTCGGCTCTGCCATAAATCCAATAAAATTCCGGAGTAGTCGCTCATGGCTCGTTTGCAACGCACCCTGTCATTAGGGTCGGTGGTGCTGTTTGGCATCGCCTACATGACGCCGATCATTGTGCTCGGCACCTTTGGCATCCTCGCTCAATCCACCGCCGGCATGGTACCGGCCGCGTACCTCGCGGCGCTGGTGGCGATGTTTTTCACCGCCATGAGCTACGGGCGCATGGCCTCGGCGTTCCCGGTGGCTGGCTCGGCCTACAGCTATGTGCGCAAGGCCATCAGCCCGAAACTCGGGTTCATCGCCGGTTGGGCGGTGCTGCTCGATTATCTGTTCTTGCCGATGGCGATCTGGCTGATCGGCGCGGCCTACCTCAATTCCGCGTTCCCGGCGGTGCCGCAGTGGCTCTGGGTGCTTGCATTCATCGGCATCACCAGCGCCATCAACATCGTCGGCCTGAAGCTGGCCAACGGCATTAACGCCTTGCTGATGCTGGTGCAGTTTCTGGTGCTGATCGCTTTCGTCGCACTGTGTGTGCACTACGTCGGTGGCGATGCGAGCACACCGTTGTGGTCGATCAAGCCGTTCTTCAATGGCGACATGCAAATGCCGTTGATCATGAGTGGCGCGGCCATCGCCTGTTATTCGTTCCTCGGTTTCGACGCGGTCAGCACCCTGACCGAAGAAACCCGTGACCCACGCCGCACCATCCCGCGGGCAATCATGCTGATCACCCTGATCGGCGGCCTGATTTTCGTCGGCGTGTCGTACTTCGTGCAGATCGCCCATCCGTCGTTCCAGTTCAACAGTGTCGACTCGGCTGCCTACGAGATCGCCCGCAATATCGGCGGCGACCTGTTCGTGTCGATCTTTCTGATCGGCCTGATCGTCGGCCAGTTCGCCTCGGGCCTGTCGGCGCAAGCCAGTGGTTCGCGCCTGCTGTATGCCATGGGCCGTGACGGCGTGTTGCCCAAGTCGTTTTTCGGCACCTTGCACCAGCGCTTCGGCACACCGATCAACAGCATCCTGCTCTGCGCAGCGGTGGCTTTGCTGGCATTGAAGCTGGACGTTACCACCTCGACTTCCTTCATCAACTTCGGCGCATTCCTGGCGTTCAGCCTGGTAAACCTGTCGGTGATTTTCCATTACTGGATCGGCGGCGAGAAAAAAGGCCTGCGCCAATTCTTGTTGTTCCTGCTGTTCCCGTTTATCGGCCTGGCGGCGGATTTGTGGCTGATGGTCAGCCTCGATCACCTCGCCATCTACCTGGGGCTGAGCTGGCTGGCGATCGGTGTGGTGTACCTGGCGGTACTGACCGGTGGGTTCCGTCGACAGCCGCCGGAGATGGATTTCCAGGAAGCCGCATAAGGCGAGGCCTTTGCTCACGAATGGCGGACATGTGATCCTTGCCGTTTTTGAGTCAAAGGCCTTTTGTTCATGTCGACACTTATCCACATCGCCGCCGCCCTGCTGATCGGTCCCGACGGTCGAACCCTTCTGGTGCGCAAGCGCGGTACCCAGGCGTTCATGCAACCGGGGGGCAAGATCGAAGCCCAAGAGCAACCCGTCAACGCGCTGGCCCGTGAACTGGAAGAAGAACTGGGTCTGCTCATCGATCCGGCGCACGCCACGTTCCTCGGGCAGTTCTCGGCGCCTGCCGCCAATGAACCGGGATGTGTCGTAAAGGCTGAGATATTTCTGCTGACCATCGATGCAGAGGTCACCCCGGCGGCCGAGATCGAAGAAGTGCTCTGGATCGATCCGGCCACCGACGGCGATGTCATCCTGGCGCCATTGACACGCGACCTGATCCTGCCGTTTTATCGAGCTTCGCTGACCGCGATCGCCTGATCATTTACGCAAAGGACTTCGCCCATGATCCCGCTCCAGGACTTGCTGATCTTTGCCGCCGCCGCTCTGTTGATGGTGCTGACGCCGGGGCCCAACATGATCTATCTGATCTCCCGCTCGATCTGCCAGGGACGCGCGGCGGGGGTGACGTCGTTGCTCGGCGTGGTCGCGGGTTTTTTCGTCCATCTGTTTGCGGCGGCGGCCGGTCTGACCGCCGTGTTCCTCGCGGTACCGATGGCTTATGAAGTGCTGAAGTGGGCCGGCGCGCTGTACCTGTTATGGCTGGCCTGGCAGGCGGTCAAACCCGGTGCGCGCTCGCCGTTCGAGGCCCGGCAGTTGCCGCCGGACTCTGCGCGCAAACTGATCACCATGGGGTTTCTGACCAGCGCGCTGAATCCGAAGATCGCGGTTTTTTATCTCTCGGTTTTTCCTCAGTTCATCACCCCGGAACACGGTTCTGTGTTCACCCAAAGCATCGTCCTTGGCCTGACCCAGATCAGCGTCAGTTTCTGCGTCAACCTGATGATCGCCGTGTTCGCGGCGGGCATTGCCTCGTGGTTTGTCAACAACCCGACATGGCTGGCGATGCAACGTTACTTCATGGGCTTCGTGCTGTCGGCACTGGCGCTGCGCTTGATGCTTGAGCAAAAGCGGATGGCCTGAACATGTGGATCGAACAGCTGGATACCAGCCACGCACTGGACTATCGGGCGTTGATGCTCGAAGCCTATGACCTGCATCCGCAAGCCTTCACTTCGAGCGTACGCGAACGTGCGGCGATGCCATTGAGCTGGTGGGAATCGCGTCTGACCAGCAAGCTCGATGTGGTGCTGGGGGCGTTCGAAGAGGGCAAGTTGGCGGGCATTGTCGGGCTGGCGTTCGAACCACGGGAAAAGGCCCGGCACAAGGCGACGCTGTTCGGCATGTACGTGTCCGCCAATGTGCGCCGGCGAGGGCTCGGCATGCAATTGGTGGAGGCGGTTCTGGCCGAGGGGCGATGCCATCGCGAACTCAGGCTGATCAAACTGACGGTCACGGCCGGCAACGATGCGGCGTTCAATTTGTACCAACGCTGCGGCTTCATCCAGTTCGGCCTTGAGCCAATGGCCGTGCGGGTTGGCGAGCAGTACTTCGACAAGATCCATATGTGGCGCGAAATCTGAAAGCTCTGCGAATGATCGTTCCCACGCTCTGCGTGG
>NZ_RCOB01000063.1:0-39222 GCF_004307665.1 Pseudomonas sp. Sample_16 | reverse complement strand
AGACGTTGAATAATCTTTTTCCTTTGCCGCAGGTTTATTTGGTCAAGGGGTGATTGCGGTCTTGGCCTTGGCGGCCTCTGGGCCGACCAGGCTCTTGGTTGGTTGCGTACATATCCATTCCTGCGGTAACGGCGGCTTATGGTTCCGCTTTTACAGCGGGTCACTTTTGTCAAACGACACAAAAGTAACCAAAAAGTCTCGCCCCGTACGTACGGCCCCTCGCTGAGGCTCGGGGTTCCTTCGCTCCGGCATTCATCCGGGGGCATCGCCTCCGGTCTGCTTCGCGACGACCTCCTCTCGATGTGTGCGGCTACGCCGCACGGCGCTGCGCGCCCACCCCCGGATAAACGCCTCCACTCAGCCTGCCGAGGGGGCGGGTGGATCAAGATCAAAAGCTGCAGGCGAGCTAACGCTCGGCCTGTTGAGTGGTGAGAAGCAACGGCGGTTGGGTGGTGTTCTGCTTCTGCTTCTGCTTCTGCTTCTGCTATTGCTTTTGCTCTTCTGTGGGAGCTGGCTTGCCAGCGATGGCGGCCTGAGAGCCAACCATTCTCTACCAGATGCCCCCAATCCAATTGTAGGAGCCAGCCCTGCTGGCGATGCCGGCCTGACAGCCAACCAATCCCTACCAGATGCACTCCAACCCTGTGGGAGCTGGCTTGCCAGCGATGGCGGCCTGACAGCCGACCATTCTCCAAAAGATGCCCCCATCCCTCACCCACCCTACAACTGATAACTGAAACTGATGCTGTACCGCGGCTTGCGGTTGAAGGTATCCAGTGCCTCATCGGACATGGGTTTTGCCGCCTCGAGTGCAATGTTGTAGTACCTGGCATCGCCAAATCGCAAACCCACGGCTGCCGATGACATGTCGCTGCCTTTGACCGGCAGTTGGTTGAACCAGGTCTTGGCCCGGTCCAGGACCACATAAGGTTGCAGGACCCTGACCCAGTTCCCGTCGCGGTTGAAGCTGTAATTCACTTCGTAAGCCGCGCCCCAGCCCTTGTCGCCGGATGCCTGGTCGTCAGGGTAGCCGCGGCCGAAGTTTTGTCCGCCGAACACAGCGCGTTCGCTGTCGGGCAGGGTGTCGTCGCTCCAGTACCACGCGGCCGACAGCACGCCTTGCCAGTGGTCGAAGAATTTATCGCTTTGCACCCCTGACAGGCGCAGGCGGAAGAAGTCCAGGTCGAGGGCGCTGTTGTTGGTTTCTGCGCCCATGCTGTCGAGTCCTTGATACAGCCCGCCGCTGATGATGCGCAGTTGTTGCGCATCGGCCTTGCGCCAGTCGCTTTCGAACGCCAGGGCGCGGACGTCGGTGCGTTCTTCAACGCTGAGCGGGAAACCCACCACTTTGTAGCGGGTCTTGTCGTTGACGGCATATAACCGCGCGCCGGCACTGAGCAGTTCGTTGGGCGAGGCAATGACCGGATGGCTGAAGCCAATGGAATACCGGTCGTTTTCCCGGTGGGGTTCGAGCTCAAGGCCGTTATCGAGTCTGATATTCGTACCAAGGTCGGCGCGGTAGCGGGAGGCGGACAGTGTCAGTTGCGTGCCTTCGGCATTGAGGAACTGGTTATAGTCCAGGCGATAGTAACGTTCATCGTCATCCCCCGGTGGAAACAGGCCGCTGAGGCTCAGTTGTTCTCCCATGGCGGTCTGGGAGTTGCTGCTCACGCCGAGCAAGGCCTGGGTACCGTTGCGGTTGTCGTCGGTGGTGCTCAGGCTGCTGGTGAAGGGCTTGCGGCTGGCCTGGGCGATAAGGTCGGTCGCGCCATCGGTGGTGCCCGGCGGCGGGACTTGCGCTTGCAGGGTCACGCCGGGTATTCGGCTCATCAACGTGGTGTAGCGTTCGAACGTTTTGCGGGTCAGCGGCCGTTCGGTCTGGAGTTTGGCCACCAGTTTGTCGAGCAGGCCTTTGACCCGTCCGATGTCGCCCTGCAGTTGGTAATTCCTGATGTAGCCTTCCACCAGCACCACCCGCGCCACACCGTTATCGAACGACTGCCGTGGCAGAAACGCGTAGGACAGCAAGTAGCCATCCTGTTGATAGCGGCGGGTGATGTTGCGGGTCGCTTCGATCAGGTCGGCCAGGCTGGTTTCGTGGCCCAGCAGCGGTTGGTAAATAGCGGCCAGTTCCGTCAGCGGGTAAATGGTCCCGCCTTCGATCTGCACGGTTTTGAGATTGACCTTGGTACCCATCATCAACGGTTGCGCTTGTGTGGCGCCGGGCTCCGGCACTTGCAGGGGGGCGGCTGTTGGACGATAGGCGTCGGCGGGCAGGTTGGGTACCGGCAGGTTGCGGATCGTGTCGTTGCTGTTGAGGAAGCTGGGGAGGGTGTCGGCGAAAGCGGTGCAACTGAGGGGCAGTAACAGCAGGCAAGGCAAAATGCGCATAGGACACTCCCTGTTCAAACCGCTGTGTCGCGTGGGTCTTCGTGACCCAAAGAAAAAGACGGAAGACTGATCAGAATCTTCCGCCTCCAACCAAGCGTAGGCGCTGTAGGTAAGGCCGTCGAATCGGCCAGGTGCAATTCAGCGTTGGTTTCCTCCCAGTGCGCCGGTCAGCCCACCCAACACGCCGCCCAGGCCACCGGAGGTGCCGGTGCCGGTGCCGCTGTTGACCAGCCCGCCGACCGCCGCAACGGTGCCGCCCACGGTGGTGACGGTGGTGCCGACTGCGGCGACAACCGGGTTGGCGTTGCTGCCGGTAATCGCGCCGCCGAGGTTGGCAACGGCGCCGCCGACCTGGCCGGTGAGGCTGGCGACCGGGGAGCCAATGCCGGTCGCGCTGCCGATGTTTTGGGTCAGGCCGGTCACGCCAGTGGTGACGGGATTGATCGCGGCCCCGATGCTTGTGGCGACGGTGCCCAGCGCCGCGGTCGGTCCGGTATTGGCGATACCGCTACCGCCCAGAGCACTTCCCACCGAGGCGATCAGATTACCGCCAGCCGCACCGTTCACGCCGACCGCGCTGACCACGCCATTGGTGTTGCCGATGTTCAGCCCGCTACCGACGTTGACCACAGCGCCGCCGACGGTTTCCAACAGGCCGTTGCCACCCAGGCCGCCGCCAGATCCGCTGCCGTTGGCCAGCAGGCCTCCGACCTTGCCGACCGCTGTGCCGGTGTTGCTCAGGGTGCCACCGACGGTGTTGGTCAGTGCGTTGCCGTTGCCGGCATCGGTGACTTTTCCACCTATGCCATCAACCCTGTCGCCGACTTTCTGCACGATGCCCTTGAGCGGATCGCCCAGGCCGGTGGCGTCGCCGACCTTGTCGGTGGTGCTCTCGACCATGGCGATCACCGGCACCAGTTTGTTGCCGACTTCCTGGGTCACTGAGCCCAGCGGACCGCTGGTGGTCGCGGTGCTCAACGTGTCGCCAAGCATGGTGACTCGCTCGCCGACCCCATCGAGCACCGGCGCAACGCGGGTCACTACGCCACCCACCACCGGCACGCTGTTGGTGGCGGTCGCGAGTTTGCCGCTGACATCGGAAACGCCGTCACCGACATCCTGCACGACGCCGCCGACTGCCGAGGCGGTGACACCGAGGCCATTCGGATCGGTGCCGAGTTTGCCCAAGCCATCGGCCACGCCGTCACCCAATGTGCTGACCACGTTGCCGGTGGTGTTGACCACGCTTTGTACCACGCCACCGACCACCGGAACCGAGCCCAGCGAATCGCCGATCTGCCCTACGCCATCGCCGACGCCACCGACAGTGGTGCCGACGTCCTGAAGCAGGGTGGTGGTCACCAGCGGCGTTACCGTTGGATTGGTCGGGTTGGTGGGGTCGGTTGGATTGGTCGGACTGGTCGGGTCAGTGGTGCCGCCACCGCCACCGCCAGTGCCTCCTGTTCCACCTGTACCTGCCCCGCCTGTGCCAGCGGTGCCGTCTGAACCACCGGCTGCACCACCAGCACCCGCAGAGGTCTGGCCATCGGGTGAGGAACTGTCGGAGCTGCTGTCATGACCGCCACCGCCGCTGCTGCAACCGGCCAGACCTAGCGAGAGAATGAGCGCCAATGCAATTGCGGATTTGCACAAAACTTGAGTTTTCATGATTGAAAGTCCTTGCACCTGTAACAACGTCGTTGTCTTCGATGGCTGACCGGTTCTGTCGCCGGCCATGCCTCCGTCCGTTGTCCACATATCAATCGCAAGGCTTCTGCAACGCCATTCTCCACTTGGTATTAAACCGTTTTATACACGCGCGCGCGTGCTGCCTAAGGGCTAATACCTTGGGGGTAGCCGCGGGTGAAAATGCCTTTTAAATCAAGCAGGGTGTGGCTGGAGAGGGAGAAGGCGAGGAGGGAGAAAACTTAAGTGATATATACACAATTGACCATGTTTGGGAGCCGAAAAGATCGCAGCCCCGCAGGCTGCGACCTGTTGATCTGTCAGGCAACCGGTCGCCAATGCCCGACCATGTGTTCAAGATCCCCAGCCCCGATCAATTGCAGATCACCACTGGACCCCGCCGCGCTGGAAAGCAACGCGACTTCGCTGGGCAGGCGAACCGGCTTTTTGAATTGCACCGCGATCTCGATGTTTGCCGCCGGCAGATGTTCGGCCAGCGCGGCCAATGTGCGGGCCTTGTTCCAAAGCCCATGGGCGATGGCCGATGGAAAGCCGAACAGTTTGGCGCTGGCCGAGCTCAGGTGAATCGGATTGTAGTCCCCGGACACCTTGGCGTATTGTCGGCCAATATCCGCTGGCGCCTTCCACTGGGCCACTTGCGTGAGCGTCAGCGTCGACGCCAACACTTCCTCCACGGGCTCGCCTTCGAGTTTGACCCCTCGGCACAGCATCTGGCTTTGCGCCTCCCACAGCGGCCCGAGTTGATCATCCAGGGTGGTCACCAGATCGAACGTCGCGCCTTTGGCATGGGGTTGCAAGTTTTCCACATGCACGCTGACACGCGCCCGATTGAGTCCACCCATGGGGCGCAGCACGCGAATGCGATTGCTCAGATGAATCAGCCCCAGCAACGGAAACGGAAAGTCCTTGGCAGTCAGCAATTGCATCTGCAAGGCGAAGGCGAGGATATGTGGATAA
The DNA here is from genome assembly GCF_004307665.1 of Pseudomonas sp. Sample_16. Taxonomy (NCBI): domain Bacteria; kingdom Pseudomonadati; phylum Pseudomonadota; class Gammaproteobacteria; order Pseudomonadales; family Pseudomonadaceae; genus Pseudomonas; species Pseudomonas sp. Sample_16. The sequence goes on along the minus strand of NZ_RCOB01000063.1, from coordinate 34,167 downwards.
GTAGGTGGCAGCAGGCTGTTGTCGGCAAAACCGCAGACCTTGCGATAGGCCGCCAGACGCTTTGCATCGACATCGACCCAGCAGCGCAGGCCAGTGGTCGGCAAGCTGGTCCCCGTGATTTTTCGTCGCGTCGCCGCCTGTGCGTACAGTCCCGGCAGGCTGGGTTCGCGATTGAGTGTGTGCCAGTCGTTGCTCATGCCTAAGCCCCCAAAACACTTTGCCCGCACACACGCAAGGCTTGCCCGGTGAAGGCCCCGGTGCCCGGTTGAGCCAGCCAGGCCACCGCTTCGGCAACGTCTTGCGGCAAGCCGCCCTGGCCCAACGAACTCATGCGCCGCCCGGCTTCGCGAAGGCCAAACGGGATGTGCGCGGTCATTTGGGTTTCGATAAAACCCGGCGCCACGGCGTTGATGCTGATACCCCGCGCTTGCAACAGCGGTGCCCAGGCTTGCGCCAGACCGATCAGCCCAGCCTTGCTCGCCGCGTAGTTGGTTTGCCCGCGATTACCGGCGATGCCGCTGATCGACGCCAACAGAATCACCCGGCCGTTGTCGCGCAGGGTGCCGTTATCGAGCAAGGCTTTGGTCAACACTTGTGGCGCGTTGAGGTTGACTGCAAGCACCGCGTCCCAGAATTCCGGGGTCATGTTGGCCAACGTTTTGTCGCGGGTGATGCCGGCGTTGTGCACCACGATATCGACCCCGTCGGGCAGTTGTTCGACCAGTTGCGCGGCGGCGTCTTCGGCGCAGATATCCAGGGTGATGCTACGTCCACCCAAGCGAGCGGCGAGGGCCTCCAGATCATTTTTGGCCGGTGGCACGTCCAGCAGAATGACGTCGGCACCGTCCCGGGCCAGGGTCTCGGCAATGGATGCGCCGATGCCTCGCGCGGCACCGGTGACCAGTGCCTTGCGCCCGGCCAGCGGTCGCGTCCAGTCCGTCACCGGCGTATCGCAGGGATTCAGGCGAATTACTTGGCCGGAAACGAACGCGCTTTTTGGCGAAAGGAAAAACCGCAGCGGGCCTTCCAGTTGATCCTCGGCCCCTTCGCCGACATGGATCAGTTGCAAGGTGCCGCCGCTGCGCAGTTCCTTGGCCAGCGAGCGACTGAAACCTTCGAGCGCACGTTGGGCGCTGGCGGCGAACGGGTCGGTCAAGGTCTGCGGGTCACGCCCGAGAATCACCAGGTGCGCACTGTGATTGAGGTTTTTCATCAGCGGCTGGAAGAACTCGCGCAGCTGCTTGAGCTGATCGGTGTGCAGCAGATTGCTGGCGTCGTACACCACGGCTTTGAGTTTCGGGCCGTGCCCGGGAATCCACGCCGTCGCCATCGAGGGTTCCGTGCCGTAGCTGTAGATCGCGTCGGTCAGGCGATTGGCAAAGGCGCTGACGTTCTCCGCCAATGGCCCGCCGCCAATCAGCAGAGCACCCTCCACCGGACGCAGCCGACCGGCTTGCCAGCGCTCCAGCCGAGTCGGTGAAGGCAGGCCCAAGGCGCCGACCAGACGATGGCCGATGGATGAATTGGCAAAGTCGATATAGCGGTCAGACATGGAACGCGCTCCGAAAGCTGGGGTTCAAAGTGTGGACCACGAATGGCAATCAGTCGTTCGATCCACGAGATAAGGCCTACGCTTGAACCAGGCGGGATATAAATGACAACCGAATCCCTGTAGGAGCGAAGCTTGCTCGCGAAGGTGTATCAGTTGACATAAATGTAGCTGACACACCTTCGCGAGCAAGCTTCGCTCCTACAGAGGACGGTTTCCACATCGGATATTTCATCAGGGGATTTTCATGACTCAACTGCGTCGCGTCGCAATCATCGGCGGTAACCGGATTCCCTTCGCCAGGTCCAACGGGCCATACGCCACCGCCAGCAACCAGGTGATGCTCACCGCCGCGCTCGAAGGCTTGATCGAACGCTACAACCTGCACGGTCAGCGTATCGGCGAGGTGGTCGCCGGCGCGGTACTCAAGTTGTCGCGAGACATGAACCTGACCCGCGAATGCGTACTCGGCTCGCGCTTGTCGCCTGCCACCCCGGCCTATGACATTCAGCAGGCGTGCGGTACCGGACTGGAAGCTGCGTTGCTGGTGGCCAACAAGATTGCCCTGGGGCAGATCGAGTGCGGCATTGCCGGTGGCGTTGATACCACCTCCGATGCGCCGATCAGCGTCAGCGAAGGGCTGCGCAAAATCCTCCTGCAGGCCAACCGTGCCAAGAGCACGGGCGACAAACTGAAAACCTTTCTGCAATTGCGACCGCAGCATCTGATCCCCGAGTTCCCGCGCAACGGCGAGCCGCGCACCGGTTTGTCCATGGGGCAACATTGCGAGTTGATGGCGCAAACCTGGAACATCCCCCGCGCAGAACAGGATCAACTGGCTCTGGAAAGTCATCAGAAGTTGGCGGCGTCCTATGCCGAAGGTTGGCACAACGATCTGATGACGCCGTTCCTCGGTCTGACCCGTGACAATAATTTGCGGGCTGATTCGACACTGGAAAAACTTGCCGCGCTTAAACCGGCCTACGAAAAAAGCGCCAAGGGCACGCTGACCGCAGGTAACTCAACGCCGCTCACCGATGGCGCATCGCTGGTGTTGTTGGGCAGCGAGCAGTGGGCCAACGAGCGTGGCTTGCCGATTCTGGCGTACCTGCGTGACGGCGAGGCCGCGGCGGTGGATTTCGTCAACGGTGCCGAAGGCTTGTTGATGGCGCCGGTTTACGCGGTTCCGCGTTTGCTGGCGCGCAACGGCCTGAGCTTGCAGGACTTCGACTACTACGAGATTCACGAAGCCTTCGCCGCCCAGGTGCTGTGCACGTTGAAGGCCTGGGAAGATCCGCAATACTGCAAAACCCGCCTCGGCCTCGATGCTGCGCTGGGTTCGATCGATCGCAGCCGGCTCAACGTCAAAGGCAGTTCACTGGCAGCGGGGCATCCGTTCGCCGCCACGGGAGGGCGAATTGTTGCGAACCTGGCGAAGCTGCTGGATGCGGCGGAAAGGGGGCGTGGGCTGATTTCGATTTGTGCAGCGGGTGGGCAGGGGGTTACCGCCATTATCGAACGTTGAAGAGTGTTATGGGTTGAAACCAGGAACCTGTGGGAGCGGGCTTGCCCGCGATGACGTCGGCACATCCAACATCAATGTGTCAGAGAGCTCGCAATCGCGGGCAAGCCCGCTCCCACAAGGATCACCGAATTTGAATAGATAAGGGGCATGCCTTAACGTCGGCCCTGTCAGCCGCATCGCACAAGGCCAGTCAATGCCGACCAACGGACAAATTTCCCTCGAACGAAGCATCCCGCCGATCACCGTGCTGCCGCGTCCGTTGTATGCCCGGGTCGAGAGCCTCAATGCGGGTTCATGGACCCCTTCCCATCGCCACGACTGGGTGCAGTTTTCCTATGCCATCAGTGGCGTTCTCGGGGTGCACACCGCTGAAGGCAGTTTCTTTGCGCCACCGCAGTGGGGCATCTGGATTCCAGCGGACCTTGATCACCAAGTGGTGACGTCGATGCGCGCCGAGATGCGCAGCCTCTATGTGCGACGTGAAGATTGCCAGTGGGCGGACGGGCGTTGCCGGGTGCTGGAAGTGACACCGTTGGCACGGGAGTTGATCAAGAGTTTTTGTTTGCTGCCTGTGGAGTACCCGCAGGGCGACAGCCAGGAGGCGCGGTTGGTGAGTGTGTTGCTCGATCAATTGGCCGGGTTGCCGGAAGTCGGTTTTTCCCTGCCATTGCCTCGCCACGAACGGTTACTGGGTTTATGCAACGAGCTGATTGAAAACCCCGACCGCAACGTGACGTTGCAGGCATGGGCAGAGCGCCTGGGCACATCGGAAAAAACCCTGATGCGCCTGTTTCAGCGTGAAACCGGGTTGAGCTTCCGTGGCTGGCGGCAACGTGCGCGCTTGCTGTCATCATTGAGTTTGCTGGAAGAGGGTGACAGCGTGACCAATGTCGCGCTGGCTTGTGGATATGACTCGACGTCGGCGTTTATTGCGGCGTTCAAAAGTCTGTTCGGGTTTACCCCGGGAGAGTTGTTTCGGCAGTAAGGGCCCCATCGCTGGCAAGCCAGCTCCCACAGAGAATGATGTGAGCCGCATGATTTCGGCTCGACGCATAACCTGTGGGAGCTGGCTTGCCAGCGATTGACCGCGCAGCGGTCCGCCGGTCAGGTGCGGAAACGGCGCACCAACCCGTCCAGCTCATTGGACAACCCGGCCAGGCTCTGCGAATCCAGGCGCGCCGAGTTCGCCAGCTCAGCCACCAGTTGCGCATCGCCATGGATCTGGCTGATGTGCCGGTTGATGTCTTCGGCCACCTGGTGCTGTTGTTCCGCCGCGGTGGCGATCTGCGTGTTCATGTCGCGGATCACGTCCACCGACTCGCGGATCTGCCCGAAGCTGCTGCGCGCTTCGCCGATGCGTGATACCGACTGTTGCGACACCTCCAGGCTGGCGTGCATCTGTTGCGTCACCTGGCTGGTGCGCTTGGCCAGGTTGCCCAGCAGCCCGTCGATCTCTGCGGTGGAGTCGGCCGTGCGTTTGGCCAGTGCCCGCACTTCGTCCGCCACCACCGCAAAGCCACGCCCCTGCTCACCGGCCCGCGCCGCTTCGATGGCCGCGTTCAACGCCAGCAGGTTGGTCTGTTCGGCGATCGAGCGAATGGTGCCGAGGATCGACTGAATGTCATTGCTGTCGCGCTCAAGCTGTTGCATCGATTGTGCGGACTGTTCGATTTCCTGGCTCAGGCGATCGACGCTGCTCACTGCCGCGTCGATCTGCTGCTGGCCTTCGCGGGCCTGACGCTGGCCACTGTCGGCGGATTCGGCGGCCTGGCTGCAGGAGCGTGCCACTTCGTTGGCGGTGGCGACCATTTCGTGGAACGCCGTGGACACCATGTCCACCGCTTCACGCTGGCGCCCGGCGGCTTCGGCCATATCGCTGGAAACCTGGGTCGAGCTTTTGGACGTGGCGAGAATCTTCGTCGCGGCACCGCCGATGCTCTGGATCAGGTTGCGAATCGCGGTGAGGAACTGGTTGAACCAGCTGGCCAGTTGCGCGGTTTCGTCGCTGCCACGGATCTGCAGGTTTTTTGTCAGGTCGCCTTCACCTTGGGCGATGCCTTCCAGGCCATCGGCCACGCTGCGGATCGGACGCACGATGACGCTGGCGAAACTGGCGCCGACCACGGCGAAGATCACCGCCAGCACCGCTGCAATGATCGCGATCAACCAGGTCAGCTGGGTCGCGGTGCTCATTACGTCGCTTTGCTTGATCAGGCCGATGAAGGTCCAGCCCAGTTGCTCCGACGGCCAGACGTTGGCCATGTAGCGCTCGCCATCGAGTTCGACTTCGACCAGGCCTTTGCCAGCCTTGGCCAGCTGCGCATAACCTTCGCCGAGGCTGCTCAGGGCCTTGAAGTTGTGCTCCGGTTGCTTCGGGTCCACCAACACGGTGCCGGTGTTTTCCAGCAGCATCAGGTAGCCGGTTTCGCCAAGCTTGATCTGTTTCACCAGTTCGGTGAGCTGTTTGAGCGACACGTCGATGCTGACCACGCCGCCATTGCTGCCCAGCTTGTTATCGATGGTGCGTACGGTGCTGACGTAGGACGTGTCGTTTTCGGCCCAGTAATAGGCCTCGGTACGGAACGGCTTGCCCGGTTTTGCCTGGGCCGCCTTGTACCACGGGCGCTGGCGCGGGTCGTAGTTGGCCAGCTTGGCATCGTCCGGCCACGACACGTAGCCACCGGCGACGGTGCCGAGAATCGCGTAGGCATAGGATGGGTGAGCATTGCCCAGGTCCTGCAGGAAGCCGAAGATCTTTTTGTCCATCTCGCCTTGGGGGATGGTCTCGGCGTTGGCGGCCATGTAGGTCTTGAGGCTGTCGTCGGAATTCTTGATCAACGGTTGCTTGGCCAGGTACTCGACGTTCTGGCTGATACCGTCGAAAAACAGTTGCATGGCATTGCTGACCTGACGGATTTCTCGGCCGCTGCTGTCGACGAATCCGTCCTTGGCATCACTGCGCAAGTTCAGCACAACGAGGGTGGCGACCAGCACCACGGGCAAGCAGGCGATGATTGCAAACGCCCAGGTCAACTTCTGTTTGATGTTCATCCGCGCTCCAGATTTTCTTGTAGGCCCACGCAGTGCAGATGACTCGCGGATTTTTGGCAGCCGAAAACGTTCTTGGTCTACTCGAATCCTTGAGTGCGATGCGCTATTTGTTGGGGAAGCGTTTGTCGGACAATTCACTTTGTCACTTAGGACTTCGGCTGTTGTCGGAGGAAATTGAGGGGCGCCAGGAAAAATCCTGCGAAGCGCGGGAAGTCGGATGTCAGCTTCTGTCACAAATGCCCTCGCAGGCCCTGAAGAACAAGCGACACAGCCTCGGCTATGATCATTGGCGCCCGGCGATGGACGTCAGGTTTTTGTGAGGAATCCGGCACATTGTGTGCTTTGTGTTGCTCCTGGCAGTGTTCATAGGTCGGCCCCCCCTCCCACCGGTGAGTGGATTGCCGTATAACGAATGACTTTCGCGTGTTTGGTAATAAAGGACCCACAATAAAAGCTGATGAAGACTCCAAAACGCATTGAACCCCTGATCGAGGACGGTCTGGTCGACGAGGTGCTGCGCCCACTCATGAGTGGTAAAGAAGCAGCTGTTTATGTAGTGCGCTGCGGCAACCAGCTACGTTGCGCGAAGGTCTACAAGGAGGCGAATAAACGCAGTTTCCGCCAGGCAGCCGAGTACCAGGAAGGCCGCAAGGTGCGCAACAGCCGTCAGGCCCGGGCCATGGCCAAGGGCTCCAAGTTTGGCCGCAAGGAAACCGAAGACGCCTGGCAGAACGCCGAAGTGGCGGCGCTGTTCCGTCTGGCCAGTGCCGGCGTGCGGGTGCCCAAGCCGTATGACTTTCTCGAAGGCGTGCTGCTCATGGAGCTGGTGGCCGACGAATACGGCGACGCCGCGCCGCGATTGAATGACGTGGTGCTGGAGCCTGATCAGGCCCGCGAGTATCACGCCTTTCTGATTTCGCAGATTGTGCTGATGTTGTGTACCGGTTTGGTGCACGGTGACCTGTCCGAGTTCAACGTTCTGCTGACGCCGACCGGTCCGGTGATCATCGACTTGCCGCAAGCGGTGGATGCCGCGGGCAACAACCACGCGTTCAGCATGCTGGAACGGGATGTGGGCAATATGGCGTCGTACTTCGGGCGGTTCGCACCGGAGTTGAAAAAGACCCGTTATGCCAAGGAAATGTGGGCCTTGTACGAGGCCGGCACCCTGCACCCGGCCAGCGTCCTGACCGGCGAGTTCGACGAGCCGGAAGAGCTGGCCGACGTCGGCGGCATCATGCGTGAGATCGAGGCGGCGCGCCTGGATGAAGAGCGCAAGCAAGCGGCCCGTGCCGCTGACGATGCGCCAGCCAGCAAAACCGAAGAGCCGCCTCCGCCATGGATGCAGTGATCGGCTAAACAAAAAACCGGCTTCGGCCTAATGCTGTTCACTTAAGGGAAGAACACTGTACCCGTGGCGAGGGAGCTTGCTCCCGCTGGGGCGCGAAGCGGCCCTAAAAAGGACTGCTGCGCAGCCCAGCGGGACGGTGCGGCGATGCGACGAGCTCCCTCGCCACAGGATACTAACGTTCTCTTAAGTGAATAGCATTACGGCTTCGGCCGGGTTTTTTATGCACAACACACATCCTCCTGTAGAAGCTGCGATCAGGCGCAGCAGCCGGATTCGAGGCTCTTGAGAATCGGACAATCCGGGCGATGATCGCCCTGGCAGTGCTCAACCAGGTCCTGCAAGGTATCGCGCAATTGCCCCAACTCGCGGATCTTCTGGTTCAGTTCATCGATATGCTGGCGGGCCAGCGCCTTCACATCGGCACTGGCACGTTGGCGATCGTGCCACAGGGCCAGCAGCTTGCCGACTTCTTCCAGGGAAAACCCCAGGTCCCGCGAGCGCTTGATGAAGGCCAGGGTGTGCAAGTCGTCATCACCGTACACCCGATAACCGCTGTCGGTACGGTGGGCGGCCTTGAGCAATCCGATGGATTCGTAATACCGGATCATTTTTGCGCTCAGGCCACTGTGCCGGGCCGCTTGACCGATGTTCATCGATTGTTCTCCAATTCCGCGGGTTTCCAAGTTTTCAACAGTAACGCATTGCTCACCACGCTGACGCTCGACAACGCCATCGCTGCGCCGGCCAGTACCGGGTTGAGGAAACCGAACGCTGCCAGCGGAATACCAATCAGGTTATAGACGAACGCCCAGAACAGGTTTTGACGGATTTTCGCGTAGGTCTTGCGACTGATCTCCAGCGCCGCGGGCACCAAGCGCGGGTCGCCGCGCATCAGGGTGATGCCGGCGGCGTGCATGGCCACGTCGGTGCCGCCGCCCATGGCGATGCCGATGTCGGCCGCAGCTAAGGCTGGGGCGTCGTTGATGCCGTCGCCGACCATCGCCACCACGCCGGTCTGTTTCAGCGCAGCCACCGTCGCGGCTTTGTCCGCTGGCAACACTTCGGCGTGCACGTCTCTGATGCCCAGTGCCTGCGCAACCACGTTGGCACTGCCGCGATTGTCGCCGGTCAGCAAATGGCTGCTGATGTGCCGTGCGCTCAATTGCTGTACCGCTTGCAGAGCACCGGGCTTGAGCGTGTCGCCAAAGGCAAACAGGCCCAGCACCCGTGGTTCGGGTTTTTGTTCGATCAGCCAGGACAAGGTACGGCCTTCGGTTTCCCACGCTGCGGCGGATTCAGCCAGGGCACCGGCGTTCAGGCCGCTTTCTTCAAGCAGACGCCGGTTGCCCAGCGCCAGTCGTCGACCTTCAAGGGTGCCGGCAATGCCGCGTCCGGTCAGCGATTGGCTGTCGGTGACGTCGTCCACCTGCAACCTGCGTTCAGTACAGGCGTCCAGTACGGCTTTGGCCAAAGGGTGTTCACTGCCCCGTTGCAGCGCGCCGGCCCATTGCAGCAGGGCGGCTTCGTCACCGTCCACCGCACTCAAGTGCGCGATGCGTGGGGCTCCGGAGGTCAGGGTGCCGGTCTTGTCGAACACCACCGCACTGACTTCATGGGCACGTTCCAGCGCTTCGGCGTCCTTGATCAGAATTCCGTAACGCGCCGCCACCCCGGTGCCGGCCATGATCGCCGTGGGTGTGGCCAGGCCCAACGCACAAGGACAGGCGATCACCAGCACCGCAACGGCGTTGATCAGCGCCGTTTCCAGTGGTGCGCCATACAGCCACCAGCCGATCAGCGTCGCCAGGGCCAGCAACAGCACCACGGGCACGAAGATCTGGCTGACTTTATCCACCAGTTTCTGGATCGGTGCCTTCGCTGCCTGAGCGTCTTCCACCAGGCGAATGATGCGTGCCAACACGGTTTCCGCGCCGAGCGCCCGAGTGCGGACCAGTAATCGACCTTCTCCGTTGATCGCACCGCCGGTCACTTTATCGCCGGGTTGTTTCGGTACCGGCAGGCTTTCACCGCTGATCAACGCTTCATCGGCATGGCTTTGGCCTTCGATCACTTCGCCGTCCACCGGAAAGCGTTCGCCGGGTTTGACCAGCACCAGATCATTCAAGCGCAGGGCACTGATGGCGACATCTTGTTCACGGCCATCGATCACCTGAATCGCCCGCTCCGGGCGTAACGCTTCGAGTGCGCGGATGGCGCTGGCAGTCTGGCGCTTGGCGCGGCTTTCCAGGTACTTGCCCAGCAACACCAAGGCAATCACCACCGCCGACGCTTCGAAATACAGATGCGGCATGCGTCCGGCAGCGATGGCCCACTCGTAGACACTCAAGCCATAACCGGCGCTGGTGCCCAGTGCGACCAGCAAATCCATGTTGCCGGCACCGGCGCGCACAGCTTTCCACGCCGCCACATAAAACCGCGCGCCGAAGATGAATTGCACCGGGGTGGCCAGGGCAAATTGCGCCCACGCCGGGAGCATCCAATGCACACCGAACGGTTGCAGGAGCATCGGCAAGACAAGCGGCAAGGCGAGGGTGATGGCCGCGATCAAGGCCCAGCGTTCGTGTTGCAGGCGGGACTGTTGATTGTCGGTTTGCGGGTGTTCGGCTTCCCGGACGCTGGCGCCATAGCCGGCCTTGGTCACGGCGCCGATCAAGGTTTGCGGATCGATCTGCCCGAGCAGTTCAAGATGAGCGCGCTCGTTCGCCAGGTTGACGCTGACGCTTTTTACCCCGGGCACTTTGGTCAGCGCACGCTCGACGCGGCCGACGCAGGACGCGCAGGTCATGCCGTCGATGTTTAATTCAAGGGTTTGCTGTGGCACGCTGTAGCCAGCCTTTGCCACGGCATCCATCAAGGCTGGCAGGCTATCGGCTGGCGCCTGAACCCGCGCCTGTTCGGTGGCGAGGTTGACGCTCACGGCGCTGGCCCCGATGACCTTGCTCAAGGCGCGCTCGACACGGCCGGCGCAACTGGCGCAGGTCATGCCGGCAATCGGCAGATCGAACGTGGTGGAATCGGACATCGGTCGCACTCCCTGTAGTAGAGGCCTACAGGATCAACCTTGCCATGCTGGCAAGGTCAAGCGCAAAGTTTTGCCTATGCAGGAGCGAGGCTTGCCCGCGAAGGGCGCGCCACATTCAATAATCGATATCGAATGAAATGACCCCTTCGCGGGAAAGCCTCGCGCCTACAGGGTGGTGGTCTTCAGTAACCGAGCCCTGCGCGCTTCAGGTACATCCCTTCCTGCGTCATCGCAATCCGGTACTTGAGCACATCGCCCGCCCGGAGCTGAATGTCCTGCGAGCCCGGCGCCAACATGCCCGGATTGCAGCCAGGCACCTGACCCGGCAGCAGTTTGAGGCGCAGAGACACATTGCCCGGCGGCAGATTGAATGAGGTGCTTTGTTCCTGGAACAGCCGCGCCGCCAATTGGTCCTGGATGTACACGCCGATTTCGCAGCTGGTCGCGACTTCCAGGCGCTCGCGGGAAATGATCAGCACGCCATAGTCCTCCCCGGCGGCACTGGCCGACGGCACGGCGGCGAAAAGGCTGAGGAAGCCAAACAGGCTGAAAACTGACCAGCGCATGGCTGAATCTCCTGAGATCGAGTCATTGATGCTCGCAGCTTGGCCGAGCGCGACGATGATTGCCAGCCCGGCAGATCACTTCAGAACTTGACCTTGCCATGGTGGCAAGCTCGAGACTGCACTCAACCTCATTCAAGAGCCACATCCAGGGAGTTTTCCATGCAAGTGTTCAATGTTGAAGGTATGTCCTGCGGTCATTGCGTCAGGGCCATCACCGAGGCCGTTCAGGCTAAAGATCCTGCGGCCAGCGTACGGGTCGATCTGGCGGCGAAAGAGGTCGGCGTCGAGAGTGCCCTGACAGCGCAACAGGTGATCGAGGCGATCAGCGAAGAGGGCTATGGCGCCAAACTCGCCTGATCTTTTTAATAGTTAGCGAGCTATCGTAATGTTCAAGGCGTCCATGCGCGGCTAGACTGTCGGGCTGCCGACTAATGCCCCTGGGTGCCTGATGAACTTCCGTACCATTCTGATTCTTGGCGCGTTAAGCGCTTTCGGTCCATTGGCGATCGATTTCTACCTGCCGGCTTTCCCGGCCATGGCGCTCGCGTTCGGTACGGATGAAAAACACGTTCAGCTGACATTGGCCGCCTACTTCCTCGGCCTGTCCATCGGCCAACTGGCTTACGGGCCGGTGGCGGATCGTTTCGGGCGGCGCATTCCTTTGCTCACCGGCGTGGGGCTGTTCACCGCCGCTTCGCTGGCGTGCGCCTATGCGCCGAACCTGGAATGGCTGATCGGTGCACGTTTTGTCCAGGCATTGGGCGGATGCGCGGGAATGGTGATTTCCCGGGCGATCGTAAGCGACAAATGCGACGCGGTGGGTTCGGCGAAAGTGTTTTCACAGCTGATGCTGGTGATGGGGCTAGCGCCGATTCTGGCGCCAATGCTCGGCGGCCTGTTGGTCAATACGACGGGCTGGCAGTCGATCTTTCTTGCGCTGACCGGTTTCAGTGCTCTGGCAGGGTTGGCTGTGGCACTCGGCTTGCCCGAGAGCATGCCGGCCCATTTGCCACGCCAACCGCTATCGGGGGCGTTGCGCCAATATGCTCGGCTCTTGAAAGAACCGGTGTACCTCGGCCACGCGTTGACCGGTGGTATCGCCATCGCCGGGATGTTTTCCTACATTGCCGGTTCACCGTTCGTCTTCATCAAACTTTATGGCGTTCCGGCCGAACATTTCGGCTGGTTCTTCGGTGCCAATGCCGCGGGTTTCATTCTGGTGGCGCAGGTCAATGCGCGTTTGCTGGCCAAGCGCGGGCCGGCATTCCTGCTTGCGCGTGCCGTGTGGGTCTACCTGGGTGCCGGCCTGACTCTGCTTGGCGTCAGTGCATTGCACACGACACAGCTGTGGCCGTTACTGATCCCGCTCTTTGTCTGTATCGCCAGCCTCGGCTGCATTCTGCCAAACGCATCGGCGTGCGCCATGAACGGCCAGGGCGCTCGCGCCGGCAGCGCTTCGGCGATGCTCGGATGCCTGCAGTTCAGCGTGGCCGCCGGTGCTGCCGCGCTGGTGGGAGTTCTGCACGACGGCAGCGCCATGCCGATGGCCATGGTCATCAGCCTGTGTGCAATTCTGGTGGTGAGCGTGGCGATGTTCACCCGGCGTTTGCAAAATGCCCGGGCAATGGCGCAAGCCCCGGTTTAAGGGTCAGCCGGCAGCACGCTGTGGTTGGAGTACGGGGATTGAGTGAGGCGCTTGAATGCGTGATTCCAGGGTGCGCATGAAATTGCGGGCTTCGGACTCGCTGCGGAACGTTACGACATGTTGATCCAGGCGGACTTGCCACTGGGATTTTGCCAATTCTTTTAACAGGATCTTCATTACCGAATTCCTCTTGTAAAAGATGTCTCGTAGAAGGTGGCCTCGCAGGAGATTCGATTGTAGACCTGAATGCGATCGCTATCGTGACAGGGCATAACTGTCGGACTGACGGTTTGTAACAAAACACATCGCAGGCTCTGGGGCGGCCTGCGATGTTTTTTACCGGTGGTTAAAACCCTTCCAGCACAATCTTGCCCTTGGATTTGCCGCTTTCCAGCAAGGCATGTGCACGGCGCAGATTCGCCGCACTGATGGTGCCGAAATGTTCGCCTACCGTGGTTTTCAATGTGCCAGCATCAATCAACTGCGCCACGCGGTTGAGCAGATGGTGCTGCTCGATCATGTCCGCCGTTTCAAACAGTGAGCGGGTGTACATGAATTCCCAGTGCAGCGACAGGCTCTTGCGCTTGAGCTTGGTTACGTCGAGGGTTTTCGGATCGTCGATCAGCGCCAGTTTGCCTTGCGGTGCCAACGCCTCGACCAATTGATCCAGGTGATGATCGGTCTGGGTCAGACTGGCAACGTGAGTGACCTGGTTGATGCCTGCGCGCTTGAGTGCTTCGCTCAGTGGCTGGCTGTGATCGATCACGTGATGGGCGCCCAGTTCTTTCACCCAGCTTTGCGTCTGTGGACGTGAGGCGGTGCCGATGACGCTCAGCCCGGTAAGCTGCCTGGCCAGTTGCGTGAGAATCGAGCCCACTCCACCGGCCGCGCCGACGATCAGCAGGCTTTGGTTTTCGTCTGTATTACCTTCGGGCACTTGCAGGCGTTCGAAGAGCAACTCCCAGGCGGTAATCGCGGTTAACGGCAGGGCGGCGGCTTCGGCGAAACTCAGGGTTTTCGGCATATGGCCGACGATCCGCTCATCCACCACGTGCAGTTCGCTATTGGCACCGGAGCGGGCGATGGAGCCGGCGTAGAACACCTTGTCGCCGGCCTTGAACAACGTCACTTCGCTGCCGACCGCTTTGACCACACCGGCCACGTCCCAGCCCAGCACTTTGGCTGCGCCGCCTTCAGGCTGGACGTTCTGGCGGACCTTGGTATCCACCGGATTGACCGAAATCGCTTTGACCTCCACCAACAGATCACGCGGCCCGGCGACCGGCTCAGGCAGTTCGATGTCCTGCAGGGATTTTTCGTCGCTGATTGGCAGGGACGCGTAATAGGCAATGGCTTTCATGTGTGGCTCCGCAACATTAATAGAACAAGCGATCAGGCGATCGAGCGCAGGCGCGTGAGTTCGAAGTGTTCGAGAAAATCAGGGGCCTTGGCGCGAAAGTTCTGGATGTGCGCACTGTCGTCATGGGCTTGCAGGGCTTCGTCGCTGCTCCACTTCTCGATCATGTAGAAGGCAAGGGGATTGGCCAGGTCCTGATGCAGGTCATATTGCCCGCAACCGGCTTCGGCTCGGGTCGGTTCCACCAGCGCTCGCAGGTGTTGCTCGAGGGCATCCTGTTGGCCGGGCTTGGCGATGAGGGTGGCGATAGCGGTAAAGGGCTGGGACATCTGCGACTCCGGAGCGGGTGATTTCGATGGGCAGATGATTGGCTATTTCTCCTGAAGATAAAAGCCGTTAAAAGAGCAGTCTCTTTCAATATTTTTTTGATAATTGGGTGTTGGGATGCTGCGTTTCGATGACTTGCAGTTGTTTGTTCGGGCTGCGGACCTGGGCAGTTTGTCGGCAGCTGCACGGGGTATGGACATGTCGGCAGCGGTGGCCAGCGCAGCGTTGAAACGCATCGAACAGCAACTCGGTGCCCGCTTGCTCGCCCGTTCGACCCGCAGCCTGCGTTTGACCGCTGAGGGTGAGGGCTTTCTTGAATACGCCCGGGCAGCCTTGAGCAACCTCGATGAAGGCCGGCGTTTGCTGGCCAGTGGTCAGGATCAGGTCAGCGGCGTGTTGCAGCTGTCGGCGCCGTCAGACTTCGGTCGCAACCTGCTGTTGCCGTGGCTGGACGAGTTTCAGCGCGAGCACCCGAAGCTCACCGTGCGTTTGCTGTTGGGCGATCGAATCGCCGATCTGTTCCGGCAACCGGTGGACATTGCCCTGCGTTACGGCGAACCGGAGGACTCCAGCCTGGTAGCGCTGCCCATCGCCCCGCAAAACCGCCGCGTGTTATGTGCCGCGCCGGGTTATCTGGCCCGGCATGGCGAACCGCGGCAACTGGAGCAGTTGGCGCAACACAATTGCCTGCTGTTCATGCTTGGCAGCCGCGTTCACGATCATTGGAGCTTTCACGATGGCAAGCGGGAGATCGGTTTGACCGTCAGCGGCGACCGTTTCAGCGACGACGCCGATGTCGTGCGATTGTGGGCGGTGGCGGGGGCTGGCATCGCCTACAAGTCTTGGCTGGATGTCGCCGGGGATGTGCTTGCCGGTCGTTTGAAAATACTGATGCCTGAGCTGGTTTGTGAGCGCGCACCGCTGAATCTGTTGTGCGCCCATCGCGCACAATTGAGTAAGCCAGTGAACCTGTTGCGGGAAATGCTTGCCAGTCGATGCGCAAAATTGAGCAGTCATTTTCCGGGGTTGGCGGGTATCGATGATTAGTCGCAGTTAAAAAGCGAAATTTCCCTCAGGAACTATCACCACCAACGGTTTGCGGAGGGCAGGAACCGGCCGTCAACCCGCCTATACTAGCGCTCGCCCGAAGTGCCCACCGTCGATCGCGATGGCGAAGCCCCGCTGGCGTCGGCCTGGTCACGCGTCCCAATGCCTGCCCTCTGTAACAGATACCCGGTGATGGCTTGGGTGAGCAAAGACTTTGCCCGGGCTATGGCGGTTTCTGCGTCTTGGCCGACGACACATTACTGGTCAAGATGTCTCTGAGCAGTAGACGAAACGATTCAACAGGGAGTGAATACATGGAACATGCACCTTGCATCAGCCAGATAGCCACCTTGCTGGCTGACCCAAAGCGCAGCGCAATGATGTGGGCCTTGATGGATGGCTCGGCGCGTCAAACCGAAGAGCTGGCCTTGTTGGCCGGCCTTTCTCCTTCTTCGGCCAGTGCACACCTGGGGCGTTTATCCGCCGGGGGACTATTGAAAGTCGAGACCCGAGGGCGCAAGCGGTTTTTCCGTCTGTCAGCCCCTGAAGTCGGTGCCGCGATCGAAGCACTGGCCAGTGCAACACTGGCCAGCGCGCCGCAGGACATTCCGGACATTTTCAAACGCTCCGCTCCCCTGGCCAAGCCGCAGGCTCTGCGCTCATCGATGTTGCGCGCGCGACTGTGCGGCGACCATCTGGGCGGAACCCTGGCGGCTGATCTTTATCAGCGTTTGCTGGATGCGGGATGGATCGAGCAGTTTGAACATCGAGTGACGATCACCCTCAAGGGTTCCAACGAGTTGGCGACACGCGGTGTATATATTCAGGCGCTTGCCCATCGTCAGGGCAAGGCGGCATGTGCTTGCCCGGACTGGAGCGAGAGACGTCCACACATGGGCGGGTCATTGGGCGCTGCGTTGTTGCAGTTGTTCATGCAGTCGGGCTGGTTGAACCTGCCCAATGATTCGCGTGCCTTGCAGGTCACCGCCGCCGGGCAACGTGAAATCCAACGCTTCGTCGAGCAAACCGAGCTGGAAATGGCTTTTTAACGGCCTGAGATCAAACCTGTGGAAGCTGGGTAGCCAGCTCCCACAGAGGCTGTTTTATCCGTCAGGGTTTTACCAATCGCGCATCCAGGCTGTTCTGCGCCAGGCGCTTGGCCTGGTCTTGAGTCATGCCCAAATGCGTGTGCAGCGCATGGAAGTTCTCGGTGACATAACCGCCGAAGTACGCCGGGTCATCGGAGTTCACCGTCACTTTCACGCCGCGTTCGAGCATGTCGAGAATGTTGTGCTGCGACATGTGATCGAACACGCAGAGCTTGGTATTGGACAGCGGGCACACGGTCAGCGGAATCTGCTCGTCGATGATCCGCTGCATCAGACGCTCGTCTTCGATGGCGCGCACGCCATGGTCGATACGCTGGATTTTCAACAGGTCGAGAGCTTCCCAAATGTACTCGGGCGGGCCTTCTTCACCGGCGTGGGCGACGGTCAGGAAGCCTTCGTCACGGGCTCGGTCGAACACGCGCTGGAACTTGCTCGGCGGGTGGCCCATCTCGGAACTGTCCAGGCCCACGGCGACGAACGCATCGCGGAACGGCAGCGCCTGGTCGAGGGTTTTCTGCGCTTGTTCTTCGCTCAGATGGCGCAGGAAACTCAGGATCAAACCACTGGTGATACCCAGTTGCTGCTCGCCATCCTTGAGTGCGGCGGCGATGCCGTTGAGCACCACTTCAAACGGGATGCCGCGGTCGGTGTGGGTCTGCGGGTCGAAGAACGGTTCGGTGTGAATCACATTCTGTTCTTTGCAGCGCAGCAGGTAAGCCCAGGTCAGGTCGTAGAAATCCTGCGACGTGCGCAACACATCGGCACCCCGGTAATACAGGTCGAGGAATTCTTGCAGGTTGTTGAAGGCGTAGGCCTTGCGCAAGGTTTCGACATCGCTCCACGGCAGGGCGATCTTGTTGCGGTCAGCCAGGGCGAACAGCAATTCGGGCTCGAGCGAACCCTCCAGGTGCAAGTGCAGTTCTGCCTTGGGCAGTGCGTTCAGCCAGTCGTACATAATTCTTTTCTCATCAGGTGCAGATGGCGGACATTCTACAGGTGCTGGCGCGAACAATTGGCAAAACCTGACCAGCCGGTTCACTACACGGCTTCTTGCTCCCGTCGATAAGCATAGGTATCGGCGAAGCGCGAGAGCAGAAATTGCGCGCACGTGGTGGCCGGGTATTTCGCCGGATGCAATTCGTCCTGACACCCCGGCAGGCATTCGATGCGGGTGTCCGGGTGCGGTTCGGCGAAGAATGGCATCGAGTAGCGGTCCACGCCGAGGGGGCTGATCACCCGGTGCGGCGTCGACAGGTAACGGTCGTTGCTCCAGCGCGCCATCATGTCGCCGAGGTTGACCACGAACGTGCCTTCGATCGGTGGCGCATCGATCCACTCACCTTTGACATTGCGCACTTGCAAGCCGCCGGCAGCATCCTGGTAGAGCAGGGTGATACAACCGTAGTCGGTATGGGCCCCGGCACCTTGTTGTTCTGCGCAGCTGGCGGTATGGCGCGGCGGGTAGTGAATCAGGCGCAACACGCTGACCGGCTCGCTGAAGCGCGTATCGAAAAAATCCCGTTCAATGCCCAGTGCCAAAGTCATTGCCCGCAAGAGGGTCTGCGCCAAGGCCTGCATGTCGACGTAATGCTGCTCCATCAACGTTGCCCAACCGGGCAGTGACGGGTGACGGTTGGGGCCGCGCAAGGGTTTTTCCGCCAGCACGTCTGGATGGTCGGCGGGCAGATGCAGGCCCATGTCGAAAGTCTCTTTCAGATCGCTGGGTTTGCCCGGGTCGAGTTGTTCGGTGGCGATGGCGCCGTAACCACGATGGTGGCGGGTCTGGGTAATGTCGATCTTGAGCTTTTCGGCGGTGGGCTGGGCGAAGAAACGTTTGGCACTGTCGAGCAGCGCGTCGATGCGTTCGGCGCTGATCGGGTGACCCTTGATGTAGAAAAAGCCCCACTCGCGGCAGGCGTGGTCGATTTCAGTGGCGACGGATTGCCAGGCGGTTTGGTCGTCACTGTACAGCGGGGCGATGTCGATGATCGGAAGACTGTTCATGCACAATCCTTGAAAACGTTAAGATGTGATCATTCCCACGCTTCGCGTGGGAATGCCTCAACGGACGCTCTGCGTTCGGCCTTTTGGGACGCGGAGCGTCCCGGGCTGCATTTCCACGCAGAGCGTGGGAATGATCAGATGTTCCGTCATCGCCTGCAGGCTGGCTCCCACAGGGTTTGTGTGGGGGGCAAATTTACTTCGGCATCTCGGCCTTCATGCCTTCCACGTAATAATTCATCGACGCGAGCTGCGCATTGGTCGCGCTCACACCGGCAGGAATTTTCTCGGCCCCGGCCTGATCCTTGATCGGGCCGGTGAACGGATGCATTGCACCGCTCTTGATGTCGGCGATGATCTGCTCGGCTTCTGATTTCACTGCGGCCGGTACCAGGTCGCTGATGGGCAGCTCAACCGTTCCTTCCTTCAAACCGCCCCAATAGTCCTGGGACTTCCATGTGTGGTCGATCACGCTTTGGGTTGCCTGAATGTAGTGCGGTGCCCAGTCGTTGACGATGGAAGTCAGCACGGCTTTCGGCCCGAAGTGCGCCATGTCCGAAGCGTAGCCCACGGCATATACGCCGCGGCGTTCGGCCGCCTGGATCGGTGCCGGGCTGTCGGTGTGCTGGAAGACCACGTCCACGCCCTGGTCGATCAGCGCGTTGGCGGCGTCCGCTTCTTTACCCGGATCGAACCACGAGTTGACCCACACCACTTTGATCTCGGTGCCGGGGTTGTATTTGTTCAAGGCCAGCTGAATGGCGTTGATGTCGCGGATCACTTCCGGGATCGGGAACGAAGCGACGTAGCCGATTTTCTTGCTCTTGGTCATTTTCGCTGCGAGGAATCCACCGACGTAGCGCCCCTCATAGGTGCGTGCCAGGTAAGTGCCCAGATTCTTGTCCTGTTTGTAGCCGGTGGCGTGTTCGAAGATCTCGTTGGGAAACTGCTTGGCGACTTTCAACGTCGGATTCATGTAGCCGAAGGACGTGGTGAAGATCAGGTCGTATTTATCCTTGGCCATGTTGCGGATCACCCGCTCGGCGTCAGCGCCTTCAGCGACGTTTTCCACGTAGTTAGTGGTGATCCGGTCGCCGAACTTTTCCGCCAGTGCCTTGCGCCCCTGTTCATGCTGATACGTCCAGCCGTGGTCACCGATCGGACCGATATAGACGAAGCCGACTTTCAGCGGATCGGCAGCACTGACGGTCAGGCTGGCGCCAAGACCGATGGCCGCGACAACGGCGCCAAGCAGCTTCTGCAACGGACGTTTGTGCATGAATCCAACTCCATTTTGTTTTGAGGTTGGCAGGGGCAATGCAAATTGCTGACCAACAAGACAACAAACGGTGAAACCGCGTAACGGCCATCGCTTGCAGGCAAGCTCCCACAGGAGAACGCATTCCAATGTGGGAGCCAGCCTGCTGGCGATGGGGCCCGCAAGACCGATAAAAGTGCGCAGCCTGGCACGGCTGCCATTCACTGGTGCGCTAAGGTTTAACGAAACGTTAGCGCCGCACCGCAGTCAGTGGCTTATCGCACCCCACGGCAAAAGGCCCGCCATGCTCACGATTTTCAAGCAAGAAAGCTTTCTGCTACTGGCCTTGATCGCCGCCATCGTTGCGTTCCCGCTGGAACACTGGCTGCTGCACAGCGGCCAGATGGTCGCGCTGATCGGCGGGCTGGTACTGATTGCCTTCATCGTCGCCGCGTCCATGCGCGTTGCCCATCAGGCCGAATTGCTCGCGGAAAAAGTCGGCGATCCCTACGGCACCATGATCCTGACCTTGGCCGCCGTGCTGGTGGAAGTGGTGATCCTGGCGATCATGATGAGTAACGAAGCCTCGGCGACCCTGGTGCGCGACACGATTTACTCGGCGGTGATGCTCGACATCAACGGCATCCTCGGCCTGGCGGCATTGATGGGTGGGCTCAAGCACGGCGAACAGTCGTACAACGATGATTCTGCGCGCAGCTACAGCGTGATGATCCTCACCGCCATGGGTGTTTCCATGGTGGTGCCGGAGTTCATTCCCGAAGCCAACTGGAAGCTTTATTCGGCGTTCACCATTGGTGCGATGGTGGTGCTTTACACATTGTTCCTGCGCATGCAGGTCGGGCCGCACAGTTATTTTTTCAGTTACAGCTACCCGGACAAGCGCCGCAAGAAAACGCCCATGGACGAGGAACCGACGCCGGTCAACCTGACGCTGTCGATCGGCCTGCTGGTGTTGGGTGTTGTAGTGATTGGCGCGTTGGCCGAGGTGATGTCCAAGACCCTCGACCTGGGCCTGGAAGGAACGGGCGCGCCGCCGGTGGTCACGGCAATTCTGGTGGCGGCGATCTCGGCGGCGCCGGAGATTCTGACCGCATTACGCGCGGCATTGGCCAACCGTATGCAGTCGGTGGTGAACATTGCCATGGGGGCGTCGTTGTCGACGGTGATCCTGACGGTGCCGGTGATGGAGGCCATGGCGCTCTACACCGGCCAACCCTTCCAGATGGCCATGACCCCGGTGCAGACCGTGATGATCTTCCTCACGCTGATCGTCAGCGCGATCAACCTCAACGATGGTGAAACCAATGCCATCGAAGGCATGACTCACTTTGTGCTGTTCGCGACATTCATCATGTTGTCGTTGCTGGGCCTTTGAACCGCCAGAGAAACCTGTGGGAGCGGGCTCGCCCGCGATGAGGCCGTCACATTCAACATCTCTGTTGGCTGACAGTCTGCTATCGCTGGCAAGCCAGCTCCCACAAGGATCGTGGCGATCAGGTGCCGGCAATCAACTGCCGAGCCGCCTGGCTGTGATCGGCGATCAGACCTTTGAGATCCAGCCCCTCGACCTGTCCATCGATCACTCGCCACTTGCCGCCGACCATCACCCGATCCGCACGGTCCGCGCCGCACAGCAGCAACGCTGACACCGGGTCATGGCTGCCGGAGAACCGCAGCTCATCAAGCTTGAACAGCGCCAGGTCCGCTTGCTTGCCCACCGCGAGTTCGCCGATATCGGTACGCCCCAGCAGACTGGCCGAACCTTTGGTTGCCCAACCCAGCACACGTTCCGGCGTGATCTTTTCAGCGCCGTAGCGCAAGCGTTGGATGTACAGCGCCTGACGCGCTTCGAGCATCATGTTCGAGGCGTCGTTGGACGCCGAACCGTCCACGCCCAAACCGAGCAGCGCGCCGGCGTCAGTCAGTTCGATGCTCGGGCAAATGCCGGAAGCCAGGCGCATGTTCGAGCTCGGACAATGGCAAATACCGGTGCGGGCGGCGCCGAGGCGGGCGATTTCGTCCGGGTTGAAATGAATGCCGTGTGCCAGCCACGTGCGCGGGCCGAGCCAGCCGACGCTGTCCAGATAATCAACGGTGCGCAGGCCGAAACGTTGCAGGCAGAAGTCTTCTTCGTCGAGGGTTTCGGCCAGGTGCGTGTGCAGGCGAACGTCGAGTTTGTTCGCCAGTTCGGCGCTGGCGGACATGATTTCCGGGGTCACTGAAAACGGTGAGCACGGCGCCAGGGCGATCTGGATTTGCGCGCCGTCGCCACGTTCGTGGTACTCGGCGATCAGGCGTTGGCTGTCATCGAGGATCACCTGGCCTTCCTGAACAGTCTGCTGCGGCGGCAGCCCGCCGTCCTTTTCGCCGAGGCTCATGGAACCGCGCGTCAGCATCGCCCGCATGCCCAGTTCGCGAACGCTTTCGACCTGTACGTCGATCGCGTTTTCCAGGCCTTCGGGGAACAGATAATGGTGATCGGCCGCGGTGGTGCAGCCGGACAACAGCAACTCAGCCAGCGCGACTTTGGTGGCGAGGGCGAGCTTTTCCGGGGTCAGCCGAGCCCATACCGGGTACAGGGTTTTCAGCCACGGGAACAACGGCTGGTTGACCACCGGCGCCCAGGCGCGGGTCAGGGTTTGATAGAAGTGGTGATGGGTGTTGATCAGGCCCGGCAGAATCACATGTTCGCGGGCATCGAACTCTGCATTGCATGGCGCCGATGGTTGTTGACCGAGGCCGAGCACTTCGACGATCACACCGTCTTGCAGCACAAGGCCGCCACGGGCATCGAGATCGTTGGAGGTGAAAATGGCGAGGGGATTTTTTAACCAGGTACGGGTCGCAGGCATGTTGGCCGGCTCCTCTGAAAGTTGGGTTCAGGGTTGCCAGCTCAGTGTTGCCCTGTCTGCTGATCCAGGGTCGCCGGGGAGGCGAGGTGCGAAGTTTCGATCAAATCGCCGCCATGGGCAAGCCCGGTCCGACCGAACAACCCATGCCCCTGTGTGAGCGAGCAAGCTCGCTCACACAGGGGCGGCGGATTACCAGGGAATGGTTTCACCCCGATAATTGACGAAGTGATGCCCGCCCTTGCCGACGTACGCGTTCACCTGATCGACCAGACCACGGGTGCTGGTCTCGACATCGATGTCCGCACCTTCACCGCCCATGTCGGTTTTCACCCAGCCCGGATGCATCGACAGCACCGTGAGTCTGGTTTCGCCCAATTGCGTGACGAAGCTGTTGGTCATGGAGTTCAGCGCGGCCTTGCTCGCCTTGTACAGTGCCAGCTCCGGCGCGTCGGGCATGGTCACGCTGCCCAGCACCGAGCTCATGAACGCCAGGACGCCGGTGTCCGGGCGGATCTGCCCGACAAAACGCTGGGCCAGGTTGATCGGTGCCACGGCGTTGGTGAAAAACAACTGACCGACGTCGGCCAGCGTTGCACCACCATTCGGCGTCTGGACGTCCGGGCCCTTGACCCCGGCATTGACGAACAGCAGGTCGAACACCTCGCCCTTGAGCTGTTGGCTCAAGGCGAGCACCGCTTGCTGATCGTCCATGTCGAGTTTCTCGATCCGTACTTCGCCCAGCGCCTTCAGCGCATCGGCATTCTGCGGGTTGCGCACGGTAGCGGTGACTCGCCAGCCATCGGCCAGAAGGGTCTTCACCAGGCCAAGACCCAAGCCGCGGGAGGCGCCGATGATGAGTGCGGTTTTTGCCGTAGACATGAGTGGCTTCCTTGTAGATTCAGAATCGTGGATTCAATGGACACTGTTGCCCAAGCCGTTGTTGCAACTCTTCGCGCAGGGCGCCGAGTTCGGCCATGCGGGTTTCGATCAGTTTGAGTTTGTCTTGCAGCAATTGCGTGACGGCGCTGTCGGGATCAGGCGACTGCGAGATGGCCGCGACGCTGTCACCGATCTCGCCGAGGGTAAAGCCCAGCCGTTGAGCGGTCTTGATGTACTGCACCAGTTGCACCATGTCGGGCGGATAGTCGCGATAGCCATTGGCACTGCGTTGCGCCGCGATCAATCCGCGCTGCTCATAGAAGCGCAATGTGTCACGGCTGACGGCGCTGGCCTGGGCTAATTCACCGATGCGCATTTTCTCGACTCATGGAGGGCTTGACCCTGGAGCATACTCCAGGCTTTAGCCTTGTTGCTCCTGAATTGATGGAGCAATGTCGATGTGGACTTCAACGCAATACCGTCGCTTGGTGCAAGGCAGTGCCTGGTATGACCTGATCGTCACGGCGGCGTTTGTCACGCCCTGGAGTTTCGCCCTGTTGCATGGGCTTCTGACGGGGGTGAGCCAGGCCCTGAATTTGCCCGGTGAGCTGCCACCGTTCGAACCGGTACACCTGTTGATGGCGAATTTGTTGGGCTCGATTGTCTGCGTGTGGTCGGTGTTGCGGATTCGTGATCCGCAGCAGGTTTATGGACGCTATGACGCGGTGGCGCGGTTTTTGTTCGCCGCGTGGCTGGCATATGCCCTGGCCCACGGCGTCAGTTTGTTGGTAGTGGGTTTCCTGGTCCTCGAACTGGCGTGGGGCATTGCTCAAGTGTTGCCTGTCAGGGCCTCATCGCGGGCAAGTCGAATCGTCGCACCGCCGCTCCCACCAGGCGCTCGGGTTTAAGCGAGGTCTGTGTCACATCATAAAAAGCTGTGGGAGCTGGCTTGCCAGCGATGAGGCCGGTGCAGTCGTCATCAATGTCCGGCCTGCCACGGCTGCCCCAGCGATACCGGCGCATACAACCGCGTGCGCAATGCATCGCGCGACAGCAACACCAGCACCACAATAGTCGCGACATACGGCAGCATCGCCAACAGACTCGACGCAATCGCCAGCCCCAAGCCCTGTGCCACCAGGTGCAGGATGCTGGCGAGGCCGAACAGATACGCACCGAGCAGCAGGCGCCACACCCGCCAACTGGCAAACACCACCAGCGCCAGCGCAATCCAGCCGCGTCCGGCGCTCATGTTCTCCGCCCACATTGGGGTATAGGCGAGGGACAAATAAGCCCCGGCCAACCCGGCCATGGCACCACCGAACAACACCGCCAGCGTGCGTACGCGCAACACCGGCAACCCCATGGCGCTCGCTGCATCGGGGTTTTCCCCGACGGCCTGAATGATCAGCCCGGTGCGGCTTTTCAGTACCACCCAGGCTACCAGCGCAAATAACGCGAATGACAGATACACCAGCAGATCCTGGGCAAACAGCATCCGCCCGATCAGCGGAATGTCGCTCAAGTACGGGATCGCCAGCGGCTCGAATCCTGTCAACGGTTTGCCCACCCACGCCGCGCCGACAAAGGTTGAAAGCCCCACGCCGAAAATCGTCAGGGCCAATCCGGTCGCGACTTGATTGGCGTTGAACATCAGTGCCACCAGTGCAAACAGGGACGCCAACAACATCCCGGCCAGCATCGCCAGCAACACACCCAGCCACAGGTTGCCGCTGTTGAAGGCGACGATGAACCCGATCACCGCACCGAACAGCATCATGCCTTCCTGGCCCAGGTTGAGTACGCCGCTTTTTTCGCAAACCAGTTCGCCCAGCGCCACCAGCAACAACGGCGTACCGCAGCGCACCATGGCGTAGAAAATATTGCTCAGCAGATCGATATCCATCAAAGCGCTCCTGCGTGTACGGCGGTGGCGGGTGCGCGGCGTGCCCAGCGCAGGTTCAATCGCGGTCGATAAAGAATCAGCACATCACAGGCCAGCAGGAAAAACAGCATCATTCCCTGGAACAGCTGAGTGATGGCCTGTGGCAAATTCATGCTCATTTGCGCGCCCTCGCCACCGATGTACAGCAGCGCCATCAACAGGCTGGAAAGCAGAATTCCGACGGGGTTGAGCCGCCCAAGAAACGCCACGGTGATCGCCGCGTAGCCGTACCCCGGAGACACCTGCGGTACCAACTGGCCAATGGGACCAGTGACTTCGCAAACCCCCGCCAGCCCCGCCAGGCCACCGCTGATCAGCAGCGCCAGCCAGATCAGGCGTTTCTCGCGAAAGCCGACGAACCCGGCCGCGCGCTTGTCCAGCCCGAGCACTTTTATCTGGAAACCGACAAAACTTTTCTGCAACAACACCCACACCGTTACCAAGGCGAGCAGGGCGAAATACACCCCGGCGTGCAACCGGCCATCCTCCGTCAGCAGCGGCAACCGGCTGGCGTCACCGAACATCGCCGATTGCGGAAAGTTGAAGCCTTCGGGGTCTTTCAGCGGACCGTGGACGCAATACAACAACAGGTTCAGGGCAATGTAGTTGAGCATGATGCTGGTGAGGATTTCATTGGCGTTGAAGCGGGTTCGCAACCACGCGGTCAGGCCGGCCCATGCCGCGCCGGCCAGAACTCCGGCCAGCAGGATCAGAACCAGTGCCCAGCGGCTTTGCATATCAATGATGTTTACCGCCAGCGCACTGCCAGCCAATGCGCCAAGCAACAGTTGACCTTCGGCACCGATGTTCCAGATTCGCGCCCGGTACGCGACCGCCAGGCCCAGTGCGCACAGCAGAATGGGCAAGGCCTTGACCAGCAACTCACAGACGCCATACAAGTCACTGACCGGCGCGATCAGCAGGGTATGCAAGGTCAGCCAGGGGGCATGTCCCAATGCCAGGAACAGCAATGAGCCACAGCCCAGCGTGAGGACCGCCGCCAGCAATGGCGAACACCACAACATCACCTGTGATTGCTGGCCCCGGGGTTCAAGAGAAAGCAGCATGTGACTCTCCGTTAAAGTGTGGCGGCCACCGAGGATTGAGGGGTATCAAACTGGCCGGCCATCCAGCCACCGACATCGGTCAGGCGGGTATCGACGGTGGCTTTGAGTGGCGACATTCGTCCGCTGCACAAGGCGCCAAGGCGGTCGCTGATCTGGAACAGTTCGTCGAGATCTTCAGATATCACCAGGATCGCCGCACCTGCATCGCGCAAGGCAATCAGCGCGCGATGGATCGTCGCGGCGGCCCCGACGTCAACGCCCCAGGTCGGGTGCGCGGCGACCAATAGCCTGGGCTGCTGGAGGATTTCCCGGCCGAGAATGAATTTCTGCAAGTTGCCACCGGACAGGCTGCGGGCCGGTGTTTGCGCGTCAGGAGTCTTGACTGCGAAACGCTCGATGATGGTGTTGGCCAATGCCTGGACTTTGCCGCGCTGGATCAGTCCGTTATTCACCAGACCTTGCTGGAAAGCGGTGAGCAGGGCGTTTTCCTCCAGGTTCATTTCCGGTACGGCGCCATGCCCCAGGCGCTCGGCAGGCACAAATGCCAGCCCGCGCTGGCGGCGTGCGTCGGGGCGCAAATGCGCGACCGGTTCGTGGCCGAAACTGATCCTGGCGCCATCGGCGCGAGCCAATCGTTGTTCACCGCTGAGCAACGCCAGCAGTTCATCCTGACCATTGCCGGCAACCCCGGCGATGCCGACGATTTCACCGCTGCGCACTTCAAGGTTGATGCCGTTGAGCGAACAGCCGAACGGATCCGGGTTGTGCCAGGACAAGCCCTGCACATTCAGCCAGACATCCTGTCCCGTCGCTTTTGCATAGTCAGTGATCAACGCCGCCGCTTCGCCGACCATCAATTGCGCCAGTTGCTGATCCGAACACTCGGCCGGCACACAGTGCCCGGCTACCCGACCAGCCCGCAGCACAGTCGCGCTATGGCACAACGCGCGGACTTCAGCGAGTTTGTGGCTGATGAACAAAATGCTGCAGCCCTCTGCAGCGAGCCTGCGCAAGGTGACGAACAGCTCATCGGCCTCTTGCGGGGTCAGCACCGACGTCGGCTCATCAAGAATCAGCAGGCGGATGTCCTGCATCAGGCAACGGACGATCTCCACCCGTTGCCGTTCGCCGATCGACAGGCTGTGGACAAGTCGCTCCGGCTCCAGGGCCATGCCATAGCGCTGCGACACTTCACGAATCTTCGGTTCCAGCTCTCTTGGCGTTCCAGCCGCCGCACCCATGGCCAAGGCGATGTTTTGCGCCACGCTAAGCGTTTCGAACAGCGAGAAATGCTGGAACACCATGCCGATTCCCAGGCCACGAGCCTGGGCGGGATTGCGCATGCTCACCCGCTGCCCTTGCCATATCACCTCGCCTGAATCGGCATGGGTGACGCCGTAGATGATCTTCATCAGGGTACTTTTACCCGCGCCGTTCTCCCCCAGCAGGGCGTGTATTTCACCGGGTGCAATGCTCAGATCGATAGCGTCGTTGGCCAGGCAGCCGGGGTAGCGCTTGCTGATTCTGCGCAATTGCAGGCGAGGGGTTGCATCGACAATGGGCGCGGCGTGGGTCATGACAGGCTCGGTTCGATTGAAGTTATGCCTGTGGATAAAGCAATTTTCTGGCCAGTAGGTCAGGAAATCATCCGAGCCGTTTGAACCGGAGCGTTGAGTCCGGCACTTCGCTGGGCGGGATGTAAACCGCGGCACCATCTGAGGGCAAAGCCGTTGATCTGGCTCCGGTTTTGCGCGTGCGTTTTTGGTCAAAAAATGAGCAGTGCGCTGCAAGCCATGCCGGATATGGGGCCGCGTCAGCCATGAACGGGTTATCCACAGATTGCTCCACAGTATTTGTGCGCAAGCTTAAAACTTGGGCATAAGCGCTGTGTGGCTTTCTTCTAAAGGTGATAAACCGATCTAACTAATTGTTTTTACTTTGGTTTTAACGTTTTGACAGTGAATTGGATGAAAAATGAGCAAAGCCCGCAAAGCCGCATGACAGAAGGGTTACAGCAGTATGTGCTCAGGTTATCCACAGTCGGGTGCACAGTAGATGTGGGCAAATATGGAATAGGGGATAAAACCCTGTGCCCCAAAAGATCGCAGGGGAAAACTGCGATCCTTTGACCCAGTCAGCGCTGCAAGAGAATGCGCCCACGGCTCAAATCGGCGAGTTGAGTTTGCAAGGTGGCGATCTGCTCGGCCCCTACAGCCAATTGCAGTTCTACGCCATTGGCCGTGAAGTCCTCTTGCACCACCAGCCCGCCGTTTTCCACGACGCGCAACTTCACCAGCACGAGTTCGCCAAATGCACAGGCGCACCGCAGCGGCACGCGGCTGATCAGTTCTACCTTCGGCGCCGCTTGCAGACATTTGTTGGCGCCACCGCCATAAGCCCGGGCCAATCCGCCGGTGCCCAGTTGAATGCCGCCGTACCAACGAATCACCAGCACCGCGACTTGATCGCAATCCTGCGCTTCAATCGCCGCCAGGATGGGTCGTCCCGCAGTGCCGCCGGGTTCTCCATCATCGGTGCTGCGGTATTGATCGCCGATCTTCCACGCCCAGCAATTGTGCGTGGCATTCAGGTCGCTGTGCTGTTCGATGAACGCCTGGGCCTCGGCAGGGCTGCTGATCGGCGCGGCGTAGGTGATGAAGCGGCTTTTGCGAATCTCTTCGCGGTATTCGCAAAAGTCGCTGAGGGTAAAAGGCATAGTCGTCTTAGAGAGTTGGCGTCAGGCCGCAGCCTTTGAGAATGATGCGAATCAGGTTGTTGCCGGCGTCTTCCATGTCCTGCCTGGTCAATTTGGTACGACCGCTGACTCGGCAGATCTGCGTGGCGAAGTCAGCGTAATGCTGAGTGCTGCCCCACAACAGGAATATCAGATGCACCGGGTCGACCGGATCCATTTTGCCAGCGTCGATCCACGCTTGAAACACGGCGGCACGGCCCTGGAACCAGGTGCGATAGTCCTGGTTGAAATACTCGGTCAGGCATTCGCCGCCGCTGATGACTTCCATGGCGAAGATTCGCGAGGCTTGCGGCTGGCGCCGGGAAAACTCCATCTTGGCGCGGATGTAACGCGTCAGCGCTTCGGCCGGATCATCGTCGGCGGTCAGGGTATTGAAGGTGCTGTCCCACAACTCGATGATGTTGCTCAGCACCGCCACATACAAACCCAGCTTATTGGTGAAGTAGTAATGCAGATTGGCTTTGGGCAAGCCTGCATTCAAGGCGATGGTGTTCATGCTGGTGCCTTTGAACCCGTGACGGGCGAACTCGTCTTCGGCGGCTTTGATGATGGTCTCTTCGTTTTTCTGACGAATGCGGCTGGCGGGTTTTCCGCCGTGGGCTGGGACTTCAAAGGTCATGGGCACTTCCGATCAGGTGGGTGGGTGCGGGCATTGCGTTGATAGCGCACCCACAGGCTCCAGACAAGTCCTTATGCGGCGCAACGATCATTAACGCGTCGCCGCCAGACTCTCCAGAAAACTCTCCAGCACCAAATGTGGGCGACGCCCCTTGCGCGTGACCGAGGCGAGACTCAAATCGTAGAAGCGCGTTTTTGATTTCAGCGCGCGCAATCGACCCTGTTGCACCCAGAGACTCGCGTAATGGTCGGGCAGGTAGCCGATATAACGGCCGGTCAGAATCAGGAACGCCATACCTTCGCGGTCCGACGCGCTGGCGGTGCAATTGAGTGCCTGGTAATGGGCCTGGATCTCCGCCGGCAGGCGGAAAGTCGGGGCAATGGCGTCCTGACTGTTGAGGCGGACATCGTCCAGTTGTTTGTCGTCGACATAAAACAGCGGGTGGCCGACCGCGCAATACAGCAGCGAGCGCTCGCTATACAGCGGTTGATATTCCAGCCCCGACAGGGCACTGGCCTGCGGCACCACGCCGACATGCAGGCGACCGTCGAGCACACCTTGCTCCACTTCATTGGGCGCGATCATGCGAATCTGGATTTGAACGTCCGGGCCACGTTCCTTTAATTGCGCGAGGGCGTGGGTGATGCGCATGTGGGGCAGGGTGACCAGGTTGTCAGTCAGACCAATGGTCAACTCGCCGCGCAAATGCTGATGCAGACCATTGACCTCGGTGCGGAAACTTTCCAGTGCGCTCAGCAACTGCAGCGCTGATTGATAAACCTCCCGGCCTTCTTCGGTCAGGGAAAAACCGGCACGCCCGCGTTGGCAAAGACGCAAACCCAAGCGCTGCTCCAGGTCGCTCATCTGCTGGCTGATGGCCGAGCGACCGATGCCGAGCACTGTTTCCGCCGCAGAGAAGCCGCCGCATTCGACGACGCTGCGAAAGATCCGCAACAAGCGAATATCAAAGTCGCTGACTTGCGCCAGTGGATCGGGACGGCGGCTGGACATAGTTTAGTGATGACCTGACTAAAGGTTAGAAAAGTTGGATTTCACCGACTTTATCCCCGTGGCAATTTAGCTGCAAGAACGGTTTTTATATCCCTATGTCGCTTATCGCCTTGCGAGGTTTCGCTCATGAACTTGCCTGAAAACGCTCCGACATCCCTGGCCAGCCAGCTCAAACTGGATGCTCACTGGATGCCGTACACGGCCAACCGCAACTTCCAGCGCGACCCGCGCCTGATTGTCGGTGCAGAAGGCAGCTGGCTGATCGACGACAAGGGCCGCAAGGTTTATGACTCGCTTTCCGGTCTGTGGACGTGCGGCGCCGGGCACACCCGCAAGGAAATCCAGGAAGCGGTGGCCAAGCAACTGGGCACCCTCGATTACTCGCCAGGCTTCCAGTACGGCCATCCGCTCTCCTTCCAATTGGCAGAGAAAATCACCGACCTGACACCGGGCAACCTGAACCACGTGTTCTTCACAGACTCGGGTTCGGAGTGTGCTGACACGGCTGTGAAGATGGTCCGCGCTTACTGGCGCCTGAAAGGCCAATCGACCAAAACCAAGATGATCGGTCGTGCCCGCGGCTACCACGGTGTGAACATTGCCGGCACCAGTCTTGGCGGTGTGAACGGTAACCGTAAGTTGTTCGGTCAGGCGATGATGGACGTCGATCACCTGCCGCACACACTGTTGGCCAGCAACGCTTACTCCCGTGGCATGCCGGAGCAGGGCGGTATCGCACTGGCTGACGAACTGTTGAAGCTGATCGAACTGCACGACGCTTCGAACATCGCCGCCGTATTCGTCGAACCAATGGCGGGCTCCGCCGGTGTCCTGGTTCCGCCTCAGGGTTATCTCAAGCGTCTGCGCGAAATCTGCGATCAGCACAACATCCTGCTGGTCTTCGACGAAGTGATCACCGGTTTCGGACGTACCGGCACCATGTTCGGCGCCACCACTTTCGGCGTCACCCCGGACTTGATGTGCATCGCCAAGCAAGTCACCAACGGTGCTATCCCGATGGGCGCGGTGATCGCCAGCTCCGAGATCTACCAGACCTTCATGAACCAGGCGACGCCTGAGTACGCGGTGGAATTCCCGCACGGCTACACCTATTCCGCGCACCCGGTGGCATGCGCCGCGGGCTTGGCAGCGCTCGACCTGCTGCAAAAGGAAAACCTGGTACAGAGCGTGGCTGAAGTCGCACCGCATTTCGAAAATGCACTGCATGGTCTGAAAGGTACCAAGAACATCATCGACATCCGTAACTTCGGCCTCGCCGGAGCGATCCAGATCGCCCCGCGTGATGGCGACGCCATCGTTCGTCCGTTCGAAGCCGGCATGGCACTGTGGAAAGCCGGGTTCTACGTGCGCTTCGGTGGCGACACCCTGCAGTTCGGCCCAACCTTCAACAGCAAACCACAAGACCTTGATCGCCTGTTCGATGCGGTCGGCGAAGTGCTGAGCAAGATCGACTGATTTCTCCTTCTATATAGCTATAAACAACGGGCGTTCGGAAACGGGCGCCTGTGGACAACTTTTCAGGAGCTTCCATGAGCGTTATTCCGCATTTGATCAATGGCGAACTGGTGACCGAGAACGGTCGCGCGGTCGATGTGTTCAACCCGTCTACCGGACAGGCTATTCACAAGCTGCCGCTGGCGACCCGCGAAACCATCCAGAGCGCCATCGACGCCGCCAAGGCTGCATTTCCGGCCTGGCGCAACACGCCTGCGGCCAAGCGGGCCCAGGTAATGTTCCGCTTCAAGCAACTGTTGGAACAGAACGAAGGCCGGATTTCGCAGTTGATCAGCGAAGAGCACGGCAAGACCCTGGAAGACGCTGCCGGTGAACTGAAGCGCGGCATCGAGAACGTCGAGTTCGCTTGCGCAGCGCCGGAAATTCTCAAAGGCGAATACAGCCGCAACGTTGGCCCGAACATCGATGCATGGTCGGACTTCCAGCCGCTGGGCGTGGTTGCGGGTATCACCCCGTTCAACTTCCCGGCCATGGTGCCGCTGTGGATGTACCCACTGGCGATCGTCTGCGGCAACTGCTTCATCCTCAAGCCTTCCGAGCGTGACCCGAGCTCGACACTGCTGATCGCACAATTGCTGCTGGAAGCCGGACTGCCGAAGGGCGTGCTGAGCGTGGTACACGGCGACAAGACAGCGGTGGACGCGCTGATCGAAGCGCCAGAAGTCAAAGCGTTGAGCTTCGTCGGTTCGACGCCGATTGCCGAATACATCTATGCCGAAGGCACCAAGCGCGGCAAACGCGTGCAAGCCCTGGGCGGCGCGAAGAACCATGCAGTGCTGATGCCGGATGCGGATCTGGACAACGCAGTAAGTGCATTGATGGGCGCAGCTTACGGTTCTTGCGGTGAGCGCTGCATGGCGATCTCGGTGGCCGTGTGCGTGGGTGATCAGGTTGCCGATGCTTTGGTGGCCAAACTCACTCCGCAGATCAAGGCATTGAAAATCGGTGCGGGCACTTCCTGCGGCCTGGACATGGGGCCTTTGGTTACCGGTCAGGCGCGCGACAAGGTCAGCGGTTATGTCGAAGATGGCGTAGCGGCTGGCGCTACGCTGGTCGTGGACGGTCGTGGTCTGACCGTGGCCGGTCATGAAGAAGGGTTCTTCCTGGGTGGCTGCCTGTTCGACAACGTCACACCAGAGATGCGCATCTATAAAGAAGAGATCTTCGGGCCGGTGCTGTGCATCGTTCGGGTCAACAGCCTGGAAGAAGCGATGCAGTTGATCAACGATCATGAATACGGCAATGGCACTTGCATCTTCACCCGTGACGGCGAAGCGGCGCGGTTGTTCTGCGACGAGATCGAAGTGGGCATGGTCGGTGTGAACGTTCCATTGCCGGTGCCAGTGGCTTACCACAGCTTCGGCGGCTGGAAGCGTTCGCTGTTCGGCGACCTGCATGCCTACGGCCCGGATGGCGTACGTTTCTACACTCGCCGCAAGGCAATCACTCAGCGTTGGCCTCAGCGTGCGAGCCATGAAGCATCGCAGTTCGCGTTCCCTAGTTTGTAAGTAGAAGGGCAAACAAAGAGGCCGACCCATTGGGTCGGCCTCTTTGTTTTCGGGCTTTTTTGACCTATATGACAGATTTGTGAAAATAGCGGTTGACGGCAGATCTCAGGTGTCTATAATTCGCCCCACTTCCGGCGCAGTCGAA
>NZ_RCOB01000014.1:0-39319 GCF_004307665.1 Pseudomonas sp. Sample_16 | reverse complement strand
GTGTCGTTGCTGGTGTACATCACCATGAAAGACACCCGCAAGCATTCGCGGATCGTCACGGACTAAGTCCAGGCGCGCTTCAGCAAAAAGGGCAGACCTTCGGGTCTGCCCTTTTTTTTTGAAAAATACACTGCCGACATTCGCGGCCATTGATTAAACAATTTGTTAACGACACACCACTGCAGATTAATCACGAGTTAATGCTTGCTGACCATCCTCAAACGGCCTGATCGATCAAGTGCGATACGCCCATTCAGTCCCTGAAAGCGGAACCGTCTGACGGCGTTAATATCTACTTAATCGATTGTTTTTAGCATTATTTTGCGCTTTTTAATCAGTTTAACTGGCGTAGCATGAAACCCATGCCCAAGACACACCACGCCAAAGAATCTGGAGAATGAAGATGAAAACCAAACTGTTCCTCGCCATCGCCCTGTCCGTACTGGCCGCCAACACCTTCGCCGCCGACGGTTTCGACCGCACCGGTTCCGCCGTTGCAGCAGATGGCTACGATCGCACCGGCTCCGCTACTGTCGCCGCTGACGGCTATGACCGTACTGGCTCCGCCACCGTTGCTGAAGACGGCTACGACCGCACCGGCGGCGCCACTGTCGCTGAAGATGGTTATGACCGCACCGGCGGTGCGTCCGTCAGCTAATCCACAACCCGTGGCACCACAGCCCGGCTTCGGCCGGGCCTGGTCTTTTCCAGAGCATTGAAAATTTGTGCACTGATCACAAAATCTGTAGGAGCGAGCCTGCTCGCGATGACTGACTGTCAGTCGATTGAGATGTTGAATGACGGACCGCATCGCGAGCAGGCTCGCTCCTACAGGATTTTTTTCTGACTGGAAATTAGCGGTTTGCCCTTGCACTATGACGCTCTTGCGAATCAAGTCCTCAGGAACAAAAGCCTATGCCCGACGACATCCACTACTACGAACCCGGCAACGGCCACGGCCTGCCCCACGATCCATTCAACGCAATCGTAGGCCCGCGCCCCATCGGCTGGATTTCTTCCCAGGATGCCGACGGCCGCTTGAACCTGGCGCCGTACAGCTTTTTCAACGCTTTCAACTACATTCCGCCGATCATCGGGTTCTCCAGCGTCGGGCGCAAAGACAGCCTGAACAACATTGAACAGACCGGCGAGTTCGCCTGGAACCTGGCCACCCGGCCATTGGCCGAACAGATGAACCAGAGTTGCGCCATGGTCGAGCCGCAAGTCGATGAATTCGAATTGTCCGGGCTGACCCCCGTGGCGTCGAAAATCATTCAGGTGCCGCGAGTTGCCGAAAGCCCGGTGTCTTTCGAATGCAAGGTCACGCAGATCATTCAGTTGCAACGAGCGGACGGCGATGTGGTGCCGAGTTGGCTGATCCTCGGCGAAGTGGTCGCCGTGCATATCGCCAAATGGCTGCTGAAGGATGGGGTATACGACACCGCCGCGGCAGAACCGATTCTGCGCGGCGGCGGGCCAGCGGATTACTTCCAGCTGGGACCTGAGGCATTGTTCAAAATGTACCGCCCAGGAGCGGCGAAGTAATTACCAGATCAGTTCGCCGTCTTCGCCAACGCCCTTGAGATGGGTCAGTTGCAGGGCGGCGGCTTCGTCCGCTTCCTTGGCGGTCTTGAAGGTCTGCTCCTCCAGCAGTTTGTTGAAACGAGGCGCACCGGAGCCGCCAATGGCTTTGGTCGCGATTGCCGCGTAATACCCGCCTTCACGGGGGATTACGGCCGATACTGCTTCGAAGGTTTCAAAGGCTTTGCGTGCCATGTCGCGCATCCTGGCTGGTTGAGAATGCAGCCATTAAACCCTCAACCGGCCAGTTTGTGTACCGCTACCCCGGACTGACGCAAGGCCTGCGCCTGCGAGACATCCTTGAAGGTATGGAAATCCAGGCTGTTGACCACCAGTTCCTGCACCAGCTCGGCAAAAATCTCCATGGCCGGGGTGTTGAAGTACGCGGACATCGCCTGTTGATTGCTCCAGAAGCCGGACACCAGCCACAGATCCGGATCGCATTGTGAGTGTTGCAAGGTAAAGCTCAGGCAGCCTGGCGCTGCACGGGACGGCTCGATCAACGCACTCAGGCGCAAACCGAGTTCTTGTGAACGCCCGGCGCGCGCTCGAACGAAAGCCATATGACTGACAGGGATTTGCTTGGACATGGTTCAACCCTCCCGGGGAGTCGAGTGGCAGCCGGGGGACGGGCTGCGACAGGATCAAAGGTTAAGGGCCACTGCGGGTTTTCCGTTAGTCGATTTCTGCCGCCGCGTTGCACAATCCTGCGAAAGTACGCGGGCTGCCTGCAACATTGTGTAAAACACTGTCACGGCTCTGCCTTCTGAGTTTCAAGCAACTTTGGGGCTCTACGCTCTCGCTTGCGGGGTCGAAAAAACATCCTCATGCAGAATCAGGCAAGCATTCGACAGAATGTGTCTACCACCGCGGCTTGCACAAACATATGCTTTGCCCCATCACCTTGCCGAGGATGCCTTGCATGTCGTCACTCGATCACTTTGAAGCTGCGCTGGACATCGAGATGGAGAAACAGCGTGCGGAACTGGCGGCGATCATTCGTCGCAACACCGCGGAAGATGGCAGTTATGCCACCGCCGTGGGCTCGCTGTTCATGTCACGCCATAGTCAAAACCACGAATTCGCCCCGGTGCTCGCGCAACCCGCGCTGTGCATCATGGCCCAGGGCCGCAAGGAAGTACGGCTGGCCGATGAGTTCTTCAATTACGACCCGCTCAATTACCTGGTGGTCTCGGTCTCGATGCCGCTCAGTGGTCGAGTGGTGAATGTTTCGGCCGAGGAGCCGATCCTGGCTGTGCGGCTGGACATCGACCCCGCAGAAATCTCCGCGCTGATTGCCGACGCCGGCCCGATCGGTGTGCCAACCCGCCCGACCGGACGCGGCTTGTACGTCGAACGGCTGGACAGCGCGATGCTCGACGCCGTGCTACGCCTGGCACGCTTGCTCGACACGCCGAAGGACATCGCCATGCTCGCGCCCCTGATTCGTCGGGAAATTCTCTATCGGCTGTTGCGCAGCAAGCAGGGGCACAGGTTGTACGAAATCGCCATTGCCAATAGCCAGAGCCATCGCATCAGCCAGGCGATCAAATGGCTCAATGGCAACTTCGAACAGCCACTGCGCATCGATGATCTGGCCAAAGAGGTGAACTTGAGCGTGTCGACGCTGCACCACCGCTTCAAGGCGATGACGGCGATGAGTCCGCTGCAGTATCAGAAACAGCTGCGCCTGCAGGAAGCGCGGCGTTTGATGCTGGCGGAAGGCTTGGAGGCTTCGGCGGCCGGGTATCGCGTGGGGTATGAAAGCCCCTCGCAGTTCAGCCGGGAGTACAGTCGGTTGTTCGGGGCTCCACCCTTGAGGGATTTGGCGCGGTTGCGTTTGAGCGTCTGATCCAGATTTTTTGTTGTTACAGCTGACGCCATCGCTGGCAAGCCAGCTCCCACACTGATTGTGGGTGGTCACACGTTAGTGTGAACACCGCCGAGCCCTGTGGGAGCTGGCTTGCCAGCGATGAGGCCATTTGAGGCAATACAAACCCTGGATCAGGCGCCGAGTACCCGACAAGCCTCGGCAGGAAGGGTCACCGACACCGGATGCCCGACGCTCAAACCAAAACCCTGACACGGCGTGCTCAGCGCAGTGAACGTCACCCCGGAACACTCCACCGTCGTCTCGATGGTCGCGCCGATATCGCGCACAAACGTCACCTTGCCCAGCAAGCGGTTGCCCGCCGTGGCCTGTGGTGCCGACAGTTGCAGGTCTTCCGGGCGGATCAGCATCTTCACTTTCTCGCCAACCACGATGCTGCTGCAGATTGGCACCTTCAGCGCGTCCCCGCCCGGCAAACTCACCTGGCCGTTACCCAGTACCGTGGCCGGGAAAATATTGCCGGAGCCGATGAAATCCGCGACGAATTCGTTGGCCGGATGACGGTAAATCTCGATTGGCGTACCCACCTGCTGCACCTTGTGCTCACCCAGCACCACGACGATATCGGCCATGGTCATGGCCTCGCGCTGGTCGTGGGTGACCATGATGGTGGTGATGTTCAGACGCTGTTGCAGCTGACGGATTTCCACCTGCATTGACTCACGCAACTTGGCATCGAGCGCCGACAGCGGCTCGTCAAGCAAAAGGATTTTCGGGTGCGAAGCAATCGCCCGGGCAATCGCCACGCGCTGGCGTTGGCCGCCCGAGAGTTTGGCGACCGGACGATTGATCATCGGTTGCAGCTGGATCAACTCCAGCAACTCCACCACCCGCGCCTGCTGGTCAGCCTTGCTGACCCCACGCAGTTTCAGCGGATAGGCGATGTTCTCCCCCACCGTCATGTGCGGGAACAATGCCAGGGACTGAAACACCATGCCGAAATTACGCAGGTGCGCCGGGGTATGGCCAATGTCTTCACCGTCGAGGCGTATCTCGCCGCCGCTCAGGGTTTCCAGCCCGGCAATCATGCGCAGCAATGTGGTTTTGCCACAGCCCGAAGGACCGAGGAAACACACCAGTTTGCCCTCGGGCAAATGCAGGTTTACATCTTTTACCGCGCAGGCCGAGCCGTAATGTTTCTCGACGTTTTCCAGAATCAGACCAGACATAAGAATCACCTCAAGAAATCAGAACGAAACGCCACCTTCACCGACCAGTTTTTCGAGTGCCCAAATCAGGACAAAGTCGATCAACACGATCAGCACGGCAAACGAGAAAACGGTGGGGTCGAGCGAAGACACAGTGCGGCTGTACATCCAGATCGGCACGGTCATCACATCGATGGTGTAGAGGAAATAGGTCACGGTGAATTCGTTGAACGAGACGATGAACGCCAGCAGCATGCCCGCCAGGATCCCCGACTTCATCAACGGCACCACCACGTCGACAATCGCCCGCAGCGGTGAGGCGCCGAGCATCTGTGCGGCCTCCTCGACTTCGCTGCCGATGGAAAGCATGGCCGCCGTGCAGTTCTTCACCACGAACGGCAACGCCAGGATGACGTGGGCAATCACCAATCGCGAGGTGGTCATGTGGAATGGCAGGCTGTCGAACACCAGCAACAATGCCAGCCCCAACACCACCATCGGGAATACCAGTGGCAACGACATCAGTTGCAGTGCCACGGCCTTGCCGCGGAACTCGCAACGGGTCAACGCGTACGCTGCCGGCACCGCGATGATCGTGGCGAAGACCATGGTCAGGCACGACACCATGAGGCTGGTGGTCATGGCCTGGCCAAGGCTCAACACGTCGCTGGAATCGGGCGAGACGAAGGTGTGCCAGGCGGCCTTGTACCACTGCAGGCTGTAGCTGCTCGGCGGGAAATCAAGGTTCGATGCGCCACTGAAGGACATGACGATCATGGTCAGGATCGGCAGCACCGCCAGCAGCAGAATGAAGCCGGAAAGGATGCCGGCGAACTTGCCGGTCTCGCCGGGCAACAGCCCATAACGCTTCTTGGTCAGGGTACTCATTGCGAAGCCTCCAGCATGCGTCGACGACGGCCGGTTATGTATTCGGACAAGGTCATGATCGCCAGTGTCGTGACGATCAGCACCACACCGGCAGCGGATGCGGCGGGCCAGTTCATCAGCGGGGCGATCTGGTCATGCACCATCACCGCCAGCATCGGCACTCGACGGCCACCGAGCAGCAGCGGCACCACGAAACTGCTGGCGTTGTAGGCGAACACCAACGTTGCACCGGTAATGATCCCAGGCAGGCTCATTGGCAATACCACTTGGCGGAACACCTGGAAGCGACTGGCGCCGAGGGTCGCGGCGGCTTCTTCGTAGCTGCGGGCGACACCGCGCATGGCGCTGGCGATCGGCAACACGGCCAATGGAAACGCGGTTTGCACCAGACCCATCAACACGCCGTTCTGGTTGTACAGCAGCATGATGGGACGCTTGATCAGGCCCAGCCCCATCAGTGCCTGGTTGAGCATGCCGCCCGGGCCGAGAATCACCAGCCAGCCGTAGCTTTGCAGCAACAGGTTGACCAACAACGGCAACAGCACCGCCGCCAGGAAGATCCGACGCACGAACGGTGAGGTCAGTCGCGACATGGTGTAGGCCACCGGAATCGCCAGGATCACGGCGATCACCGCGCTGATCAACGCCAGGCGCAGGGTCAGCATCAGGGATTTGAGGTAGTAGGGTTCCAGCAATTGGGCGTAACTGGCCAGGCTGAACCCGGACCATTCCGCGCCCTTGGTGCCCACGCTCATGCGCAGTACCAACAGGCTCGCGGCAATCAGCACGCCGAGAAACAGCATCGACGGTGTCAGGAAAAACCAGGCACGCGCGGTCGGCGAAACACCGCGATTGGCGCGCGTGGGCACGGCACTCACCGGGTGGGTCAAAGGTTGGTGTTCCATAGCAAAGGGTCTCGTCAATGGAAAGCAGCAAGACTGAGATCGAGCAAGAACCTGTGGCGAGGGAGCTTGCTCCCGCTGGGTCGCTTAGCGACCCCAATCACCCACCGCGTTGGTTCTGATAGAACGCGGAGCCTGGTTATGCGGCTGCTGCGCAGCCGAGCGGGAGCAAGCTCCCTCGCCACAAAAAATCCTTGAACCTCAGAAATCAGGAAGAAAAGATTTCCGTGTAACGACGAATCCATTGGTCATGCACAGTCGCCAGGAAAGCGTTGTCGTGCATGATCGCCTTCTCGGCAATCTGCTCCGGCGTGAGGATGTACGGGCTCTTGCGCGCTTCGGCGGAGATGATCGCCTTCGCGTTGACCGGACCGTTGTAGATGTCCTCAGCCATCTTGCCCTGCACCAGCGGGTCCAGAGAATGGTTGATGAAGGCGTACGCCATGTCGGTGTCGCCCGGACGATTCTTCGGCATCACCGACAGCATCAGGTCGGTGTAGAAACCTTCCTTCATGCCGAACGTGGCGCCCAGGCCGTAGTTCGGATCGCGGATCTGTTTCGGGAAGAACGCCGGCGCGTACAGGCCACCCATGTCCAGGGAACCGGTGCGGAACAGTTCGGCGATCTGGTTCGGGTTTTCACCCAGGGTAACCACGCGATCTTTCAGTTCGGCGAGTTTCTTGAAGCCAGGCTCGATGTTGTGCTCGTCACCGCCGGCCAGTTTGGCAGCGATGATGATCAGGTCCATGGCCTCGGTCCAGTTCGGTGGCGGCAGGAAGATGTTCGGTGCCGCGTCGGCGTCCCACAGGGAGGCGTAACTGGTCGGCGCTTCTTTCTGGGTGCGCGTGCTGTAGACCAGACTGTTGCACCAGAGCAGGTAACCGATGCCGTGACCATTGGCGCCGGTGCGGTATTTTTCCGGCACATCGACGATGTTGGGGATGCGGTTGAGGTCGGGCTTTTCCAACAGGTTGGCGGCGGCCAGACCTTCGGCGCCGACGCCGGCCAGGGTGATGATGTCGTACTGCGGGCGATCACCGCCGGCCTTGAGTTTGGCGACCATTTCCGAAGTACTGCCGGTGCGGTCGGCGATGACCTTGCAGCCGTACTTGTCTTCGAATGTCGCAGCGATATTGCGCAATGCAGCCAGGCCGGTGTCATCGGACCAGGTCAGCAGGCGCAGGGTCTTGCCGGTGAAGCGGGTATCGCTGGCATTGGCCTTGACGAACGGCAAGCTCATGGCGGCCGCTGCAACCGAGGCTACGCCCACGGTCTTGATGAATTGACGTCTGTTCAGATCATGCTCGCCCATTACGGACTCCCTTTGTTTTTGTAGGTATAAGGCAGGTCGAAACTGTTGCATCCGCGCGACTGGATCAGCGTTTACCCCTCGTATTTTCGGGGGCTTTACCGGGCCAGCGAGTTCATCCTGAAGTCGTGTAAAACAGCTGACTATCGATAAAAACTCATCGAAGCCATGACGCCGACGCATGCCTCCTTGCGAGGCATGCGCTCACCTTTTTCGTGCCTTCAGACGGCGCGAATCACGTGTTTGATTTCCTGGAAAGCCTGCAAGCCCCATGGCCCCAATTCGCGGCCGATGCTGCTCTGCTTGTAGCCGCCCCAAGCGGTCTGCGGGAAGATCACCTGAGGCGCGTTGATCCACACCAGCCCCGCCTGCAAAGCGTTGGCGACACGGTCAGCGGTTTCAGCGTTACGCGTGACCACACTGGCCACCAGGCCGAACTGGCTGTCATTGGCCAGGGCAATCGCTTCGGCTTCGGAGGTGAAACGGCGCACGCAGATCACCGGGCCGAAAATCTCTTCGCACCACAGCGCACTGTCCAGGGGCACATCGGTGAAAACCGTCGGCTGCAAAAAATATCCGCGCGGCAGATCCGCCGGACGATTACCGCCGCACACCAGCCTCGCACCGGCACTCAAACCGCGATCGATATGACCAAGCACGCGTTGGTATTGCGCCTGATTGACCAGCGCGCCCATCTCCACGTTCGGGTCGAACGGGTCCGCCACGCGAATCGCTTCGGCACGAGCCTTGATCCGCGTCAGGAACGCTTCAGCCAGTTCCTCGGCGACCAGTACACGGCTGGTGGCGGAGCACATCTGCCCGGCGTTGAAGAAACCGCCGCCGCACGCCACTTCCACCGCCAGGTCGAGATCGGCATCGGCCAGTACCAGCAATGAAGATTTGCCGCCCAGTTCCAGGCTCACGCCCTTCACGGTTTCTGCGGCGCGCTGCATGACCTGCACGCCTACCGCGTTGCTGCCAGTGAAGGAGATTTTGGCGATGCGCGGGTCTGCCGAGAGGGGGGCACCCACGGCCAGGCCGGTACCGCAAACCAGGTTGAACACACCGGCAGGCACGCCGGCTTCAGCGATGATCGCGGCCAGTTCAAGCTCCGGCAGCGGCGTCACTTCCGAAGGCTTGAGCACCACGCAGCAACCCGCGGCCAACGCCGGGGCCAGCTTCCATGCGGTGGTGACCATCGGGAAATTCCACGGCACGATCAGGCCGACCACACCGCAGGGTTCACGGCGCAGGCGCGCGCTGAAATCATCGGTCGGCAATTCGACGACGCTGTCCTGTTTTGCATCCAGGCCTTCGGCGAGACCGGCGTAATACTCGAAGGTGGCGATCACGTCATCGACGTCGATGGCCGCCTCGAACAGCGGTTTACCGTTGTTGCTCGACTGCAAATGCATCAGTTGTTCGCGCCCGGCTTGCACGCCCGCAGCGATTTTGCGCAGGATCGCGCCGCGCTCGGCGCCAGTGGTTTTCGACCAGTCGGTGAAGGCCTTGGTCGCCGCGCTGACGGCTTGCTCGACGGCACGTTCGTCGCCGCCATTGACGGTGGTCAGCAGCGCTTCGGTTACCGGGTTGATCACGCGCAGGTGTTCGTTGCCTGCCGACCATTGGCCGTCGATGTACAGGCCATCCAGTGTAGTTGGGAAGTTCATTTCGACACCGCCTGCATCCACTGGGTCTGATCGATTTCAATCAGGGTCGGGCCTTGGCGATCGGTGGCGGCACGCAGCGCACTACGTAATGGCTCGACACCGCTGACGGCCTCGGCAGCGCAACCCAGGGCCTTGGCCACGCCGATGAAGTCCGGGGTATAGATGTCGACACCCACCGGTTCGATGGCACGGTTGACCATGTATTTCTTGATCTCTTCGTAGCCCTGGTTATTCCACAGCAGCACGATCACTGGTGTGCGCGCTTCCACGGCGCTGGCCAGTTCCGGCAGGGTGAATTGCAGGCCACCGTCGCCGATCAGGCACACAACCGGCGGGCGGGCGCCGCTTTCAACGCTGCCACCGAGCCAGGCGCCAATCGCCGCCGGCAAGGCGTAACCGAGGGTGCCGTAGCCGGTGGACGAGTTGAACCAGCGACGCGGGCGTTCCGGGTTGAAGGTCAGGTTGCCGGTGTACACCGGCTGAGTGGAATCGCCAACGAACACGGCGTTGGGCAACTCCTGCAAAACGGTCTCGAGGA
Source organism: Pseudomonas sp. Sample_16 (assembly GCF_004307665.1). Lineage (NCBI taxonomy): Bacteria > Pseudomonadati > Pseudomonadota > Gammaproteobacteria > Pseudomonadales > Pseudomonadaceae > Pseudomonas > Pseudomonas sp. Sample_16. The sequence continues at coordinate 29,392 of NZ_RCOB01000014.1, read as the reverse complement.
AACGCGTCTGGGCCAGGGTCGGTGCATCCCAGCTCGCGGCCAGCTCTTCACGCAAACGGGCGGCGCGAACCTGGCCCCAATCGTTACGGCGCTCGGCCAGGGATTTGTGCGACAACGCACTCAACAACGCTTGTGCGGCGTTGCGCGAGTCAGACACCAGCGCAACGTGCGGCGGGTAATTGCGCACGGTCTGGTCCGGGTCGATATCGATACGCAGCAGCTTGCCGGGAATCTCGAAACCGCCAGCGAAGGTCACGTCATAGTCGGTTTCCGCCAGTTCGGTGCCGATGGCCAATACCACGTCGGCCTCGGCGACCAGCGCGCGCGTGGCGACCAGGCTCTGGGTCGAGCCGATCAGCAACGGGTGCGCGGACTCAAGCATGCCTTTGGCGTTGATGGTCAGTGCCACCGGAGCATCGAGCAACTCGGCCAGTTCAGTCAGCTCGGCAGCGGCATCGATGGCCCCGCCACCGGCGAGGATCAGTGGACGTTTGGCGCCGACCAGCAAGTCAGTCATGCGCGAAACGGCCGAAGGCGAAGCGCCGGCGCGGTCGATAGTGACCGGCAGGCTGCTGAGCAAGTCGTCGGCGTCTTCCACCAGGACGTCCAGCGGAATTTCAATGTGCACCGGGCGCGGACGGCCGGCCTGGAACAGCGAAAAAGCGCGGGCCAGTACGCCCGGCAACTCGGCCGCCGACATCAGGGTGTGGGAGAACGCCGCTACACCGGCACACAATGCACCCTGGTTCGGCAGTTCGTGCAGCTTGCCGCGACCGCCGCCCAGTTGGCTGCGCGATTGCACGCTGGAGATCACCAGCATCGGAATCGAATCGGCGTAAGCCTGGCCCATGGCGGTGGTGATGTTGGTCATGCCTGGGCCGGTGATGATGAAGCACACACCCGGTTTGCCGCTGGTGCGGGCGTAGCCGTCGGCCATGAAACCGGCGCCCTGCTCATGACGTGGTGTGACGTGGTTGATGCTCGAACGGGCCAGCCCGCGATACAGCTCCACGGTGTGAACGCCCGGAATGCCGAACACCTGCTCGACACCATAATTCTCGAGTAACTTGACCAACACTTCGCCGCACGTCGCCATGTGAATTGCCCTTCTTGTTCGATTTGAGACGCCGAGCCTGCGCTGTGTTTATGATGGATTCGCAGGTCCAGGGATGGCCTCATTGGAACGGGCGACACATAGCCGCAACAATGGATAAAAAATCATACTAGCCATGTCCTCACGTCATACCTTGGATCTCAATGAAACGACTGCCTCCCCTGCCGGCGCTGCATACTTTTCTGATTACCGCGCAGTGCTGCAACTTCACCCGGACTGCCGAACAGCTGCACATCACCCAAGGAGCGGTAAGCCGACAGATCGCCGGGCTGGAAGATTTTCTCGGTTATGAATTGTTTATCCGCCAGGCGCGAGGCCTGAGCCTGACAGCCGAAGGAAGGGAGTGGCTGCCACGGGTGCAGCAGATTTTCGGATTGATCGACGAGGCCGTTGAGCAGATCGGCGAGAAGCGTGAAACCCTGCAACTCAAGGCGCCGACGTGCGTCATGCGCTGGTTGTTGCCGCGCCTGTTGCAATGGCAAAAGGAACGCCCGGATGTCCCCGTGGAGCTGACCACCACGATCAAGCACGGTGTGGACTTTCACCGCGAGCAATTCGATGCGGCGGTCATGTACGGCACACCACCAGACACTGCTCTGATGTCGCAGAAACTGTTCGACGAGCAACTGACACCGGTCTGTTCCAAGCCCATGCTCGAAGGGCCGATACCGCTGCAGACTCCGGCCGATTTGCAACAGCATCTGCTGCTACACCCCACACGCGATGAGCGGGACTGGAAGGCCTGGTTGAAAGCAGCGGATGTGAAACTGAGCAATGTCGGCAAGGGCCAGCACTTCGAGACCCTTGATCTGGCGATGTCGATGGCATCCCAGGGAACGGGGGTGGCGATTGGCGATTGGTCGTTGATCGGCGACGACCTGGATGCCGGACGACTGGTCATGCCATTCGAATTGAAGGTGACGACGGGACTGGCGTATTACCTGGTATTCCCGGAAAAACCAGAACCTTCACCGAAGTTGCGGGAATTGATGGGCTGGTTGGTGGAGCAGGCGCAGTCGCGATAAAACCCGAAATCCATCACTGCCCCTGTAGGAGCGAGCCGGCTCCCACAGGGTTCAGGGATTCTCACAAGGTCACAGGGGTTCATCAGTGTTCTGAATATCGGATCAAATGCACAGCCTGTCTGGCTGGCAACTCATCCGCGCTGACCTATGCTCAAGGTAATACCGCAGGGTATTCGTTCAGAGGTCAACGCCATGAACATCAAAACAAGAAGGTACCTGGCCATTTTCATCACCTGCGCGGTCACGCTCGGGTTGTATGGCGCAGCAGCCTGGCGCGTGGAGCAGTTGCGCAATCTGCCCCGTGAGTACGCCAGCTGCAATTTCGAGCGTTGCATTCCCCACAACGCGACCCTCAACGCCCTTCGATAGCCAAGGCGTCAGGCCTCGTTGTCCTGATCGGCCTTCAAGCGGTCGCGGAACGCCTTTGGCGAGATTCCCACCCGACGCCGGAACAGGCGCGTGAAGTTGGTCGGATCTGAAAACCCCAACACGTCGGACATTTCATAGATGGTCATGCTGGTGTAGGTCAGCAAGCGCTTGGCCTCCAGCAATTGCCGCTCATGCATGATCTGCAATGCCGGCTGCCCGGCCAATTCACGGCACGTGCCATTGAGATGGGAAACGGAGATCCCCAGGCGATGGGCCAGGTCCTCGACCTTGACGTGCTGGCGATAGGTCTCTTCCACCAGCTGGATGTAACCGTTGAGGTACTCGCGGGCACGCTGCGGCCGTTGGCTGGCTGAATGACGCTGGATCACCTGGCGGCTGACCCACACCATGATCACACTGACCAGCGAATGCATCAGCATTTCCCGCGCCGGTTGATGGCTGGTGTACTCATTCTGCAACGCACTGAACAGACTGTTGAGGTACTCACCGTCCTGCCCCGCAGGATAGCTTTCCGCTTGGGCCAAGGCGTTGACCGAATGCCCCAGTTGCTGCTGCAAATGGGCGATCAACGGCGCGGCAAGCGTGACCACAAAGCCTTCGACATCCTCGGAAAAACGGAAGCCGTGCACCGACAGTGGTGGCAGGATCTGGATAGCCGGTTCGCTCAGTTGAGTACGTTTACCTTCGATTTCAAGCTCTGCCTGACCTTTGAATACGAAGAGCAACTGGCATAAATCGGCATGGCGATGCGGTTTGATTTCCCATTGATGTTCGCGGCTGCGTTTGGAAATGGTCTCACAGTGCAGCAAGTCGGGGGTCGGCCAATCCAGGCTTTCACCGTAGAGCTTGAACACTGGAATCGAAGGCAGGTCAGGCTTGTTCATCACTTCAATCCAGGCCTCGGAATAGATGACGGGCGATAATCGCACCGATTGGCAAAATGAACAGGTATCAGCTCAGTTTTCACCTTCAATTGACAGACCCGCGAGAGAAAAATGCAAGCACTCGATCCATAAAATCATTCAGCGGCTCTGGCCGCGTGAAGCTTGCGAGTCATAAAAACAATGAAAACGCTGAAAACTCAAGTTGCCATTATTGGTGCTGGCCCTTCCGGTCTGCTACTCGGCCAGTTGCTGCACAACGCCGGAATCGACACCCTTATCCTCGAACGTCAGACCCCGGACTATGTCCTCGGTCGCATCCGTGCCGGAGTCCTCGAACAAGGCATGGTAGAGCTGTTGCGCCAGGCCGGTGTGAGCAAGCGCATGGACGCCGAGGGGTTGGTCCATGGCGGCTTCGAACTGGCCCTCGATGGGCGTCAGGTGCACATTGACCTGCAGGCCCTCACCGGTGGTAAAACCGTAATGATCTACGGCCAGACCGAGGTTACACGTGACCTGATGGCCGCTCGTCAGGTCGCGGGGGCGCAGACAATTTATGAAGCGAGCAATGTCGTTCCCCACGGCATGAAAACCGATGAGCCCTTCATCACTTTTGAAAAGAATGGCGAAACCTATCGCCTCGATTGCGCGTATATCGCCGGCTGCGATGGCTTCCATGGTGTCGCCCGTCAATCGATTCCCAGCGATAGCCTGAAAGTCTTCGAGCGGGTCTATCCGTTCGGTTGGCTGGGAATACTGGCCGACACCCCGCCAGTACACGAAGAACTGGTCTACGCCCGCCACGAACGTGGTTTTGCCCTGTGCAGCATGCGTTCGGCCACGCGCACTCGTTATTACCTGCAAGTCCCGGCCGATGAACAGGTCGAGAACTGGTCCGATCAACGCTTCTGGGACGAACTCAAAACCCGCCTGCCGCAGACCTTGGCGCAGAAGCTGGTGACCGGTCCGTCCATCGAAAAAAGCATCGCGCCGCTGCGCAGCTTCGTGGTCGAACCCATGCAGTACGGCCGGATGTTTTTGGTCGGCGATGCCGCGCACATCGTCCCCCCCACCGGTGCCAAAGGTTTGAATCTGGCGGCCAGTGACGTCAGTACGTTGTTCAATATCCTGCTCAAGGTTTATCGCGAAGATCGCCTCGACTTTCTCGAGAAATACTCGCAAATCTGCCTGCGTCGGGTGTGGAAAGCCGAGCGATTTTCCTGGTGGATGACCTCGATGCTGCACCGTTTCGACGATCACGATGCATTCAGCCAGCGCATCGCCGAGTCGGAGCTGGATTACTTCGTCGATTCCGAGGCCGGGCGAAAAACCATTGCAGAAAACTATGTCGGGCTTCCCTACGAGGCTATCGAATAGGCTGCTATCGATTTAAACTGGCGAGCACTCACCCGCTCGCCATGCCTCTGCGGGTCAATCACTGCCCGCAGGTTTTCCCGTGACCCATCTCAACCAGCCTGAAATGCCCAAACCGGCGATCCGCAGTGTGCTGATCGCCCTGATGCTGGCAATTTTTCTGGGGGCGCTGGACCAGACCATCGTCGCGGTATCGATGCCGGCCATTTCCGCGCAATTCAAGGATGTCAGCCTGCTGGCGTGGGTGATTTCCGGCTACATGGTGGCGATGACCGTGGCGGTGCCGATCTACGGCAAACTCGGGGATCTGTACGGGCGGCGCAAGTTGATGCTGTTCGGCATGGGCCTGTTCACCCTGGCATCATTGTTTTGCGGCATGGCCCAGAGCATGGAGCAACTGGTGTTGGCGCGGATTTTCCAGGGCATCGGCGCCGGCGGAATGATCTCGGTGAGCCAGGCAATCATCGGCGACATCGTGCCACCGCGCGAACGCGGTCGCTATCAGGGTTACTTCAGCAGCATGTATGCGGTGGCCAGCGTCGCCGGCCCCGTGCTCGGCGGCTACATGACGGAGTATTTGTCCTGGCGCTGGGTGTTCCTGATCAACCTGCCATTGGGCCTCGGTGCGTGGCTGGTGGCCAATCGCACACTGGTCGGCCTGCCGATTCCGCAACGCAAACCCATCATCGATTACCTCGGCACTGTGCTGATGATCATTGGCCTGACGGCGTTATTACTGGGCATCACCCAGGTCGGCCAGGGCCATTCATGGCGTAGCGCCGAGGTGTTGGGGTTACTGGCTTGCTCAGTGCTGGTGCTGGGGTTGTTTGTGATGCATGAACGACGGGCACGGGAGCCGCTATTGCCCATGCATTTGTTCGCCAACCGCAATGCGGTTCTGTGTTGGTGCACGATTTTCTTCACCAGTTTCCAGGCGATCTCGTTGATCGTGCTGATGCCGCTGCGTTTCCAGAGCGTCACCGGTGCCGGCGCAGACAGCGCCGCGCTGCACCTGCTGCCGCTGGCGATGGGCTTGCCGATTGGTGCCTATTTCGCCGGTCGCAGGACCTCAATCACGGGCCGCTATAAACCCATGATCCTCGCTGGCGCCGTGCTGATGCCGATTTCGATTCTGGGCATGGCCTTCAGTCCGCCTCAAGCGTTCGTGCTGAGCAGCCTGTGCATGCTGTTGAGCGGGATCGCCTCGGGCATGCAGTTTCCGACTTCGCTGGTGGGCACCCAAAACTCGGTGGAACAACGGGACATCGGCGTAGCGACCAGCACCACCAACCTGTTTCGCTCGCTTGGGGGCGCGGTGGGCGTGGCCATGATGTCGGCACTGCTACTGGCGCTGCTGCAGGATTCAAGCTTCGCGCACCTGGCCGGGTCGGCGCTGATTGCCGAAGGGCATTCCGGCAACGTACTGCTGGACGGTCTGAACGCGGCACCGGGGGATGCGCAGGACGCATTGCGTGCCGAACTGCTGTTGACCTTCCGCCAATTGCTGATGGTCAGCGCTGCCGTGTCGCTGCTGGGGTTGGCAGCGGCAATAGCCATGCCGAACAAGTTGTTGCGGGGCAGGGAAGACAAGGTTCGTTAAATGCCTGTAGGAGCGAGCCTGCTCGCGAAAAAAGCCAAGAACGCCGCAGGGCATCCGGGTTCGCGCGATATCGTTCACCACCTTCACGAGCAAGCTCGCTCCTACATACACATCATGGGCTGTAATACCCGACAGCCACCAGAAAATGTCCGACCTTCTTCAGGTAGGCGTGCTTGTCCTCGATCTTGCCAGTCACCGGGTTTTTCCAGCGATATTCGTATTCGCCATAATCCTGCTTGGGCATGAGCGCCAGGATCGGTTCTCCCACGGGTTTGCCTTCAGGGTCCTTGATTTTGCTGAAATCGGTGTTGATCAAGCGCAGGTTGGTGCCGTGGGCGACATAACGCTGGGTATCCAGATCGACGACGAACACATACAGGTCATCCTGCAGGTATCCGCCCTTGAGGGAATTGATCGCCGTCAGCGTGCCCTTCTCGTCCTTGGCCAGGTCGGTTGCCGCTTTGTTCAGCAAGGCCATGGCCTGTTCCGCTGACGCCCGTGGCAGGTAGTATCCCACCGCGAGAATCCGCTGGCCGACTCGCTGGTAATACACGTGTTTGCGCTCGACCTTGCCGTCGGCCCAGTTCTGCCAACGATATTCCGCCTGTTGAATACCATTGCCTTCCGGCACCTTGAGGGCTTCCTTGAAGGCTGCCTGCAACTCCGGCCCAAGCGTTTCCGAGACGTCCCGGCCAATCAGGGCCGAAGACGGACCGCCGCTGGCGAGCATCACGCCTTTGGTGTCGAGGACGAACACATAACGGTCTTTATCGACGAACTCACCTTGACGGCTGAACGCCGCAAAGGCCTTGTCACCGTTCTCGTGGTAATAGGCCAAGGCTTTTTCCAGCAAGGCGATGGCGGCCTTGCTGTCGTCCTTTTCTGTTCCGGCCGCTTGCGCCTGAGCCAGGCCCAGCACAAGCATGAAGCACAGCACGGCGAACCTTTGCACAAACCCCATTGCGCATCCCTCGTTCCTGTTGATGTTTCAAGAGCGTAGACGGCAATCGGGCATGTATGGATATTCAGCGGATCGCAGTGTGTAAGGAAATCATTCCCGGTCCGCCCGGGAATGATTCAAGGCTTACTGTCGGGCGCGCAATTGCTGTTGCAGGTTCTGGATCTGCGCTTGCAGTGTGTTGATGTTGCGGGTGACCTGGGTGCGGAAAGCATCGAATTCCGCTGTGTTGGTCGAGCCTTGCGCCGGACGGTTGTCCTGCTGACTCTTGAGCACGATGATGTCCTGTTCCAGGCTGTCGATGGCGGCGTTCGGGTTGCCTTGCTTTTTCAATGCAGTGATATCGGCGCCGATACTTTTCAGCTGGGCTTCGAATTGCCCCGTGTCAGCCGTGGCGCTCTTCAGCGCGGCCACATCGCCGATCAAGACTTTGACCTGGGCTTGCAATTGCGTATTGACGGTCTGGTGCTCAGCGCTCTGGGTGGTGATCTGCGCCAGACGCTTGTCCAGATCGCTGGTTTGCGCGGTCATCTGCGCCAGACGCTTGTCCAGGTCCGAGGTTTGACCGACCACGCCTTGTTGCTGCTTGCTCTGATCCTGCAACTTGCTCTCCAGCTGCTTGATTTGCAGCTTCAAGGCTTCGCTGTCGGAGGTGACGTTGGTCTGACTGGCGACCACTTTGCCGGAAATGTCCTGCAGGCGCCCTGCCGCTTCCTCACTGATGCGCGCGAAACTTTCCTGGGTGGCCACCAGTTGCTGCTCCATCAGCGAAATCTGCTGAAAGCTCCACCAGGCCAGGCCCGCGAAGGCAAAGAACAAGGCGCCCACCAGTGCCCACAACGGGCCGGTACTTGCTGCCTTGACCTTGACCACGGGCGGTGTGCGCGAATGAACCGAGGTGCGGGTTGTGGCTGGAAAATCATCGTCATCGAGGACGCCTGCACGCAGGCTCGGTACATCATCGAAGTCGTCGTTGGCATCGTTACGCATGGACATTGAGTCAACCTTTGTGAAACGCAATGGCGTGGATGCGGCGAGTATAACCCCCACTGCCGCACCGATTGACCCTCGACACCGTAGCCGGTTCAGTGTGTGCGGATGTCCTGGGCTTTCCACCAGCCGCAGAATTCATCAAGGGCAGTCCACAGGCTGACCTTCGGGTCGTAATCCAGATAATGCCGGGCGCGACTGATGTCCAGGGTGAAATTTTTCTTCATCACTTGCATGCCCAGCCGCGACAAGGTCGGCTCGGGGCGACCTGGCCATAACTTGCATACGCCTTCGTTCAGCGCCGCAACGCTGTAGGCCAAACCGTAGGAACGGTAGCGCGTAACCTGTGGGACTTCCATTTTGCGCATGACGTAATTGACCACATCCCACAGGGGCACTGGCGCGCCGTTGCTGATGTTGTAGACCTTGCCCAGGGCCGAGCCCCCGGCCAGCAAACTGCTGAGCAACGCTTCGTTGAGGTTTTGCACACTGGTGAAGTCAGCCACGTTCAGACCGTTGCCAATAATCGCCAGACGTCCCTTGCGCTGCATTTTCAACAGGCGCGGAAAGATGCTCATGTCACCGGCACCGGTGACGAAACGCGGGCGCAGCGCCACGGTTTCGAGGCCGAATTCCTGGGCGCCGAACACCTTTTGCTCAGCCAGGTATTTGGTGGCGGCATACGGATGTTTGAAGCGTTTGGGCACTTGTTCTTCGGTCAAACCCAAATGATCGCGACCATCGAAGTAGATCGATGGCGACGACAAGTGCACCAAGCGTCTTACCCGTTGTTTAAGGCAGGCCTCGACCACATTTTCGGTAACCTGGACATTGCCTTGGTGAAAGTCCTGATAACGTCCCCACACACCGACGGCGCCGGCGCAATGCACCACGGCTTCAACGTCGGCGCACAGCTCCCGGGTCAATTGCGGATCGCCGAGATCACCCTGGATGAACTCGGCGCCACGGCGCACCAGATGCTCCACACCCTCGGCCCGGCGACCGTTGACCCGCACGTCCAGGCCCTGCTCCAGGGCGAAACGCGCAAAGCGCCCGCCAATGAAGCCGCTTGCGCCGGTGACCAGAATCTTCATGTATTGCTCCGAATATTTCGTTTTGCGTATTGCGTGAAGTCTTGACGTTGAACATCAGTCCAACGGCACCAACCATTGCCTGGATGCCAGCACCAACTGATCGGTCAGCAATCCCAGCAACTGACCACCATTACGCCAATGATGCCAGTACAGCGGCACATCGATCGGCTTATCTGGCAAAAGCTCCCGTAAAACACCGCGCTCCAGTTGTTCGCGGACCTGCAGTTCCGGCACCAGCCCCCAGCCGAGTCCGGCCTCGGTCAGACGGATAAAGCCTTCAGATGACGGGCATAAATGATGTTCGAAGCCGCCATCGACGCCGAGGGATGCCAGATATCGATGCTGCAGAAAGTCGTCAGGGCCGAAAACCAGTGCCGGGGTTCGCGCCAACTGGTCGGCGCGTACACCTTGCGGGAAATGTCGGGCAATGAACGCCGGGCTGGCCAGGGCGCGATAACGCATCGCCCCGAGCAAAACACTGCGCGCACCGGCCACCGGTCGCTCACTGGCACACAGACACCCCGCCACTTCGCCGGCACGCATCCGTTTGAGGCCGACGGTCTGGTCTTCAACGATCAGGTCCAGCAACACATGTTGTTGCGCGCAGAAATCCCCTACCGCCTGCGCCCACCAGGTGGCCAGACTGTCGGCATTCAAGGCAATGCGCAAACGCTCCGGCAAACCTTCTTCATCCAATGCCGGTACCAGGCTTTGCAGATCCCGTTCAAGCAGACGTACCTGCTGCACATGGTTGAGCAAGCGCCGCCCGATCTCGGTCGGGGATGGCGGCGTAGCCCGAACCAGTACCGGTTGACCTACTCGTGCTTCGAGCAATTTGATGCGCTGGGAAATGGCCGATTGCGACAACCCCAACACTTGCGCAGCCCGTTCAAAACCGGCCTGCTCGACCACCGCCGCCAAAGCGGACAGCAATTTGTAGTCGAACATCATTTCTCCTAATGAGCGATCAGCAATATTGGTTTTTCTTATACAGCGTCGTGCCCGAGAATGACCAGCAAGAACTGATGAACAGGAAATACCGACATGGCTGGCGAAACTTCATTGGCAACGTTACTGCGCAGCATGAGTCCGCAATTAAACGCTGGCGAATACGTGTTCTGCACCCTGCCCGACGGGCAGTTGCCGACGGGGTTGGACATCATTGGCAGCTTCCGTGAACAGGAAGGCCTGACAGTCATTGTCGAACGTAGCCACGCCGAGCAGACCGGTTTGAGCTTCGACTACGTCGCGGCCTGGATCACCCTGAACGTGCACTCGGCCCTGGAAGCCGTCGGCCTGACAGCCGCATTCGCCACAGCGTTGGGCAAGGCCGGGATCAGCTGCAACGTAATCGCCGGTTACTACCACGACCACTTGTTCGTCGGCCAGGCCGACGCTGAACGCGCGCTGGAAGTGCTGCGCAATCTGGCTGCCAACGGGGAGTAAGCAATCATGTGGCAAAGCTATATGAACGGTCTGTTGGTGGCGTTCGGCCTGATCATGGCGATCGGCACGCAGAATGCGTTTGTGCTGGCGCAAAGTTTGCGCAGGGAACATCACCTCCCGGTCGCGGCCCTGTGTGTGGCCTGCGACGCGCTACTGGTGGCGGCCGGGGTGTTCGGACTGGCGACGGTCCTGGCACAAAATCCGACATTGCTGGCGATTGCCCGTTGGGGCGGCGCGGTGTTTTTGCTGTGGTATGGCAGTCAGGCACTGCGCCGTGCCTTTTCGAAGCAAAGCCTGCAACAGGGTGAAAACCAGACTGTGCGCTCACTGCGCGCGGTGATGCTCAGCGCTCTGGCGGTGACGTTGCTCAACCCGCATGTGTATCTGGACACCGTTTTACTGATCGGCTCCCTCGGTGCACAACAAACCGAGCCTGGTGCTTATGTGGTGGGGGCCGCGAGTGCGTCGCTGCTGTGGTTTTTCACCTTGGCATTAGGCGCCGCCTGGCTCGCTCCATGGCTGGCCAGACCGAGCACCTGGCGAATCCTCGATCTGTTGGTGGCCGTGATGATGTTTGCAGTAGCGCTGCAATTGATCATGGCCGGCTGATTTATTCCAAACGGCTCTGGAACCTCTATTCCACACAGTTGTTGCGTGGTTATGCCGCACCCCCGGTGCTATGATCCCGACCCTGCGCCGCAAAGAGTGTAAAACTCCCCGGCGCTTGTCTGGCCGCCCGTGATCGGCCTTGCGCTCACCGCACCTGACCTGATTAGGAGATCCACCATGGCTTTCGAATTGCCGCCACTGCCTTACGCACATGATGCTCTGCAGCCGCACATTTCCAAGGAAACTCTGGAATATCACCACGACAAGCACCACAACACCTACGTCGTGAACCTGAACAACCTGGTGCCAGGCACCGAGTTCGAAGGCAAGACCCTGGAAGAAATCGTCAAGACTTCTTCGGGCGGCATCTTCAACAACGCCGCTCAGGTCTGGAACCACACTTTCTACTGGAACTGCCTGGCGCCAAACGCTGGCGGTCAACCAACCGGCGCACTGGCTGACGCAATCAACGCGGCTTTCGGTTCGTTCGACAAGTTCAAGGAAGAGTTCAGCAAGACGTCCATCGGCACCTTCGGTTCCGGCTGGGGCTGGCTGGTGAAAAAGGCTGACGGTTCCCTGGCCCTGGCCAGCACCATCGGCGCCGGCAACCCGCTGACCAGCGGCGACACACCGCTGCTGACCTGCGACGTCTGGGAACACGCTTACTACATCGACTACCGCAACCTGCGTCCGAAGTACGTTGAAGCGTTCTGGAACCTGGTCAACTGGAAATTCGTGGCTGAGCAGTTCGAAGGCAAAACCTTCACCGCTTAAGCTCGATGCCAGACAAAAGAACCCGGCTTTTTAGCCGGGTTTTTTTATGGGGTACATCTGCTGGAGATTGGTTGGCTGGCAGGGCGCCATCGCTGGCAAGCCAGCTCCCACAGGTTGCGTGGCGTATGCAGGCTCGCTCCTACAGGGATCGGAGTTTTCCCACGAAGAAACCCGCTATCACCCCCTTGCCCCAAAGCCACACCGGTCTAACATCAATGAAAGGAAAAAATCCCCACTTTCCCTCAAGTTGAAGGACCCAACTACCGACACAGTACCCATCGGATCAATAATCCAGGCACAGCAAATCGGCCAAGCTGCAGGCAAAATCCCTCACGGATGATTGTCCCTTTGACTGCCATCACGAGATTGCCAATACTCATGGCAACTTGATGCTACCCGCACGGAACAAGGAATAACCCTTTGAAGCTGGAACTCAAGAACAGCTTGTCGGTGAAGTTGCTCCGGGTCGTGCTCCTGTCGGCATTGATCGTCGGTGTGGTCTTGAGCTGCGCGCAGATTGTTTTCGATGCCTATAAGACCCGCCAGGCCGTTGCCGGGGATGCCCAACGCATTCTCGACATGTTCCGCGACCCTTCGACCCAGGCCGTCTATAGCCTGGACCGGGAAATGGGCATGCAGGTGATCGAAGGCCTGTTTCAGGACGATGCCGTTCGCCAGGCTTCCATCGGTCATCCCAACGAAGCCATGCTCGCGCAAAAATCACGCGAATTGCAGCATTCCAACAGCCGCTGGCTGACCGACGTGATCCTCGGCAAGGAACGCACCTTCACCACTCAATTGGTCGGTCGTGGTCCTTACAGTGAGTATTACGGCGACCTGAGCATCACCCTCGACACGGCCACCTATGGCCAGGGTTTTATCGTCAGTTCGGTGATCATTTTCATTTCCGGTGTACTGCGTGCCCTGGCGATGGGGCTGGTGCTGTACCTGGTTTATCACTGGCTGCTGACCAAGCCTTTGTCGCGGATCATCGAGCATTTGACCGAAATCAATCCCGATCGCCCCAGCGAACACAAGATTCCGCAGCTCAAGGGCCATGAAAAAAACGAGCTAGGCATCTGGATCAACACGGCGAACCAGTTGCTGGAGTCCATCGAGCGCAACACCCATCTGCGCCACGAAGCGGAAAACAGCCTGCTGCGCATGGCCCAGTATGACTTCCTCACCGGCCTGCCGAACCGACAGCAGCTGCAAACGCAACTGGACAAGATCCTCGTCGACGCTGGCAAGCTTCAACGCCGGGTCGCGGTGCTGTGTGTCGGGCTGGACGATTTCAAAGGTATCAACGAACAATTCAGCTACCAGACCGGCGACCAGTTACTGCTGGCCCTGGCCGATCGCCTGCGCGCACACAGTGGACGCCTCGGCGCCCTCGCCCGTCTCGGGGGCGACCAGTTCGCCCTGGTGCAGGCCGATATCGAACAACCCTACGAAGCCGCCGAGCTGGCCCAGAGCATTCTCGATGACCTGGAAGCGGCGTTTGCCCTCGATCATCAGGAAATTCGCCTGCGCGCCACCATCGGCATCACGCTATTCCCCGAAGACGGCGACAGCACCGAGAAGCTGCTGCAAAAAGCCGAGCAGACCATGACCCTGGCCAAGACCCGCTCGCGCAATCGTTACCAGTTTTATATCGCCAGCGTTGACACCGAGATGCGCCGCCGTCGCGAGTTGGAAAAAGACCTGCGCGATGCTTTGGCCCGCGAACAGTTCTACCTGGTCTATCAGCCGCAAATCAGCTATCGGGATCATCGCGTGGTTGGCGTCGAAGCACTGATTCGCTGGCAGCACCCGGAACACGGGCTGGTGCCGCCGGACCTGTTCATCCCGCTGGCCGAGCAGAACGGCACCATCATCGCCATCGGCGAATGGGTTCTGGACCAGGCTTGCAAGCAGCTGCGCGACTGGCACGATCAGGGTTTCAGCGACCTGCGCATGGCCGTGAACCTGTCCACCGTGCAGTTGCACCACGCCGAGCTGCCAAGGGTGGTGAACAATCTGCTGCAGATGTACCGCCTGCCGCCGCGCAGCCTGGAACTGGAAGTCACCGAAACCGGCCTGATGGAAGACATCAGCACCGCCGCCCAGCATTTGCTAAGCCTGCGGCGCTCGGGTGCACTGATTGCGATTGACGACTTCGGTACGGGCTACTCGTCACTTAGCTATCTGAAAAGCCTGCCGTTGGACAAGATCAAGATCGACAAGAGTTTCGTCCAGGACCTGCTCGATGACGACGATGACGCGACGATCGTTCGCGCGATCATCCAGCTGGGCAAGAGCCTGGGCATGCAAGTCATCGCCGAGGGCGTGGAAACGGCCGAACAGGAGGCCTACATCATTTCCGAAGGTTGTCACGAAGGTCAGGGCTATCACTACAGCAAACCCCTGCCGGCACGGGAATTGGGTGCGTACCTGAAGCAGGCCCAGCGCAGTAACGCCGCGATCCTCTGAACCCGTGGCGAGGGAGCTTGCTCCCGCTGGCGCCCGGCATTGAGTCATGTGAATAAGAAATATTTCCAAGCACAACCCTTTACACATAATGCGAAAGATTTGCATTATGTCGCAGTTTTGCGCTCTCACAGCGCCTTATCACCTCCCTCTCGAAGCAGGATGTTCGCCATGATTCGTATGCCTCTGGCTACCGCCAGTCTGTTGGCCATCGCAATTTCCCTCGCCGGTTGCGGTGAAGGCAAGGACAAAGAAAAAGCTGTCGCACCTGCGCCGGCTGCCAGCACTGCTGCTACCCCGGCTGCTCCAGCCGCTGCGCCTGCCGCTGCCGGTAAAGTCGACGAAGCCGCCGCCAAAGCCGTTGTCGCGCACTACGCCGACATCGTTTTCGCCGTTTACAGCGATGCCGAATCCACCGCGAAAACCCTGCAAACCGCCATCGACGCGTTCCTCGCCAAGCCGAACGCCGACACCCTGAAAGCCGCCAAGGCCGCCTGGATCGCAGCTCGCGTTCCTTACCTGCAGAGCGAAGTGTTCCGTTTCGGCAACACCATCATCGACGACTGGGAAGGTCAGGTGAATGCCTGGCCACTGGACGAAGGCCTGATCGACTACGTCGACAAATCCTACGAGCACGCCCTGGGTAACCCGGGCGCCACTGCCAACATCATCGCCAACACCCAGGTTCAGGTCGGCGAAGACAAGATCGACGTCAAAGACATCACCCCGGAAAAACTGGCCAGCCTGAACGAGCTGGGCGGTTCCGAGGCCAACGTCGCCACCGGCTACCACGCCATCGAATTCCTGCTCTGGGGCCAGGACCTGAACGGCACCGGCCCTGGTGCCGGCAACCGTCCGGCTTCCGACTATCTGGAAGGCAAAGGCGCAACCGGCGGTCACAACGAGCGCCGCCGCGCGTACCTGAAGGCAGTGACCCAGCTGCTGGTCAGCGACCTCGAAGAAATGGTCGGCAACTGGAAGCCGAACGTGGCCGACAACTACCGCGCCACCCTGGAAGCCGAACCGGCTGAAACCGGCCTGCGCAAAATGCTGTTCGGCATGGGCAGCCTGTCCCTCGGCGAACTGGCGGGCGAGCGCATGAAGGTGTCCCTGGAAGCCAACTCTCCGGAAGACGAACACGACTGCTTCAGCGACAACACCCACAATTCGCAGTTCTACGATGCCAAGGGCATTCGGAACGTGTACCTGGGCGAATACACCCGCGTCGATGGCACCAAAATGACCGGCGCCAGCCTGTCGTCGCTGGTGGCCAAGGCAGACCCGGCTGCCGACACCGCGTTGAAAGCCGACCTGGCCGCTACCGAAGCCAAGATGCAGGTCATCGTTGACCACGCCAACAAGGGTGAGCACTACGACCAGTTGATCGCTGCCGGCAACGCCGCAGGCAACCAGATCGTTCGCGATGCCATCGCTTCGCTGGTCAAGCAGACCGGTTCGATCGAAGCGGCTGCCGGCAAACTGGGTATCAGCGACCTGAACCCGGACAACGCTGATCACGAATTCTGATCAACGCTGGCTGAATGAAAGGCGACCTTCGGGTCGCCTTTTCCATACCTGTTTTTTGAGTGCCGATCATTCCCACGCTCTGCGTGGGAATGCAGCCCGGGACGCTCCGCGTCCCATCCAGAGCCGAACGCGGAGCGTCCGTAGAGGCATTCCCACGCAGAGCGTGGGAACGATCAGTGCGCTACATCAACCAAACGATAATTCCTCTTATTCAAACTCTTATCCCCTGTTAGACTTTGCGCCCTTGTTTTGCTCGTCTTGCAGGATGTCTGATGCCCTCGCTGCCTCTTCGCTTGTCCGCACTGTTTCTGGCCCTGGGCCTGAGTGCCTGCGATGACGCCCCGCGGTTTACCGAGGCCGAACCCGGTGAAGCCCGCTCCGGCGGTAGTGCCACCGTACGCAAGACTGATCAAAACGCATTTTCCCTGCCCTCGGCCAACCTGCCACCTTCACGGCGTGTGGATTTCAGCGTCGGCAACAGCTTCTTCCGCAACCCTTGGGTGATTGCGCCGTCGACCACGACAGCCCGTGATGGTCTGGGTCCTCTGTTCAACACCAATGCCTGCCAGGGCTGCCACATCAAGGACGGTCGCGGTCACCCGCCCGAACCTGACGCTTCGAATGCCGTATCGATGCTGGTGCGCCTGTCGATTCCCGACACCCCGGCTTATGCCAAAGTCATCGAGCAACTGGGTGTCGTGCCGGAGCCGGTCTACGGCGGGCAGTTCCAGGACATGGCCGTGCCCGGTGTCGCCCCCGAGGGCAAGGTGCGGGTCGACTACACACCGGTAAAGGTGCAATTCAAAGACGGCACCGAAGTCGAGTTGCGCAAGCCGAGCCTCAACATCACCCAGTTGAATTACGGCCCGATGCACCCCGACACACGTTTCTCGGCACGGGTCGCGCCGCCAATGATCGGCCTGGGCCTGCTTGAAGCAATCCCCGAGGAGGCAATCCTGTCCAACGCCGAGGCTCAAGCCAAAGCCGGGGACGGTATCGCCGGACGCCCGAACCGGGTCTGGGATGACGCGCAACAGAAAACCGTACTCGGGCGATTTGGCTGGAAAGCCGGGCAACCGAATCTCAATCAGCAGAATGTTCACGCGTTTTCCGGTGACATGGGTCTCACGACCAGCCTCAGACCCTTTGATGACTGCACCGACGGGCAAACCGCCTGCCAACAGGCGCCGAATGGCAACGGCGTAGATGGCGAGCCGGAAGTCAGCGACAACATCCTGCGCTTGGTGCTGTTCTACACTCGCAACCTCGCCGTTCCGGCCCGCCGTGATGTCAACGCTGCTGAAGTGCTGGCCGGCAAGAATTTGTTCTATCAGGCGGGATGCCAGTCCTGCCATACGCCGAAATACACCACCGCCGCCAACGCCGCCGAACCTGAACTGGCCAATCAAGTGATTCGCCCTTACAGCGATCTGCTGCTGCATGACATGGGCGACGGCCTGGCCGACAACCGCAGCGAATTCCAGGCCAGTGGCCGCGACTGGCGCACGCCGCCGTTGTGGGGCATTGGATTGACGCAAGCGGTCAGCGGCCATACCCAGTATTTGCATGACGGCCGCGCTCGCAATCTGCTCGAAGCCGTGCTCTGGCATGGCGGCGAAGCAACCGCGGCGCAGCAACAGGTTTTGTCTTTCAATGCCGAGCAGCGCGCCGCGTTGCTGGCGTTTTTGAATTCACTTTAATACGCATTCGATCTGCGGGAGCCCGACATGTTTCGTCCCAAATTGTTGTTCACCAGCCTGGCCGCACTAGCGTTGGGCGCCTGTTCGCCTCAGGACCCTCAAGCGGTCACGTCGGCAGCCATCGCCAAATCGGTGATCCTGCCGACCTACACCCGCTGGGTAGAAGCCGACCGCCAACTGGCTGTCAGCGCGCTGGCCTACTGCGAAGGCAAGGAAACACTGGAAACTGCCCGCGCCGACTTCCTGCACGCACAAAAAGCCTGGGCCGAGCTGCAACCGCTGTTGATCGGGCCGCTGGCTGAAGGCAATCGTGCATGGCAAGTGCAGTTCTGGCCGGACAAGAAAAACCTGGTCGGCCGCCAAGTCGAGCAACTGATCACGGCACAGCCGCAAATCGATGCAGCGGCACTGACCAAGTCCAGCGTCGTGGTGCAAGGCCTGTCGGCCTACGAATACATTCTGTTCGACAGCAAGCCAGATGTGGCCAACGCCGAGCAGAAGACCAAGTATTGCCCGCTGTTGATCGCCATTGGCGAGCGTCAGAAACAACTGGCCGAAGAGATTCTGAAAAGCTGGAACAACACTGACGGCATGCTCGCGCAAATGAGCAAGTTCCCGAACCAGCGTTACGCCGATTCCCATGAAGCGATTGCCGATCTGTTGCGCGTGCAGGTCACCGCACTCGACAGCCTGAAGAAAAAACTCGGCACGCCAATGGGGCGCCAGACCAAGGGTGTTCCGCAACCGTTCCAGGCCGATGCATGGCGCAGCCAATCTTCCCTGGCCGGCCTTGAGGCAAGCCTGGCCGCTGCCAAAACAGTCTGGGAAGGCGTCGACAACAAGGGCTTGCGCAGCCTGTTGCCAAGCGATCAGAAGCCATTGGCCGACAAGATCGACGCCGCCTATGCCGCTTCGTTGAAACTGTTCGCCAGCAACCAGCGCTCGCTGACCGAAATGCTCAACGACGACGCCGGTCGCCAGCAACTCAACGATATCTACGACAGCCTCAACGTTGTCCATCGCCTGCACGAAGGCGAACTGGCCAAGGCGCTGGGCATCCAACTGGGCTTCAACGCCAACGACGGTGACTGATGAGGGCAAGTGCCATGCTGCGACGCCAGGCTCTGACGTTAGGAAGTTTGTTGCTGGGTGCGGTGACACTGGGCGGCTGGAAGCTGTTCAAGCACAAAGACGCCAGCCCGCTGCTCCTCTCGGCGCGGGACGATACCGACGGCAAGCACTACGCCGTCGGGTATCGGCTGGACGGCACCCGGGTGTTTGCCACCCAGGTCGGCCAGCGTTGCCACGACATCATCAACCACCCGACGTTGTCGATTGCGCTGTTCGTCGCCCGTCGCCCGGGCACCGAGAGCTACCTGATCGACCTGCGCGACGGGACTTTGCTGCAAACGCTGACATCACAACCGAATCGGCACTTCTACGGTCACGCGGTGATTCACCACAGCGGTGACTGGCTGTATGCCACCGAAAACGACACCACTGATCCGGGTCGCGGCTTGCTGGGTGTGTATAAGTTCGAAGGCGAGCGACTGGTGCACCGCGGCGAGATCTCCACCCATGGCATCGGCCCGCATCAAGTGTCGTGGATGCCCGATGGCGAAACCCTGGTGGTGGCCAACGGCGGGATTCGCACCGAAGCGGAAAGCCGGGTCGAGATGAATCTCGACGCCATGGAACCAAGCCTGGTGCTGATGCAACGCGACGGCACGCTGTTGAGCAAGGAAACCCTCGGCCAGCAGATGAACAGCGTGCGCCACCTGGGCATCGCCAGCGACGGCACCATCGTTGCCGGTCAGCAGTTCATGGGCGCGGCTCATGAATCGTCGGAGCTGCTGGCAATCAAGCGCCCCGGCCAACCGTTCGTGGCGTTCCCGGTGCCGGAGCACCAGTTACAGGCCATGGGGCATTACACCGCCAGTGTCGCGGTGCACAGTGACCTGCGATTGGTGGCCTTGACTGCGCCACGGGGCAACCGCTTTTTCATCTGGGACCTGGACAGCGGCGAAGTGCGCCTGGATGCACCGCTTGCCGATTGCGCTGGCGTTGGCGCGGTCGCCGACGGGTTTGTCGTGACCTCTGGCCAGGGCCGCTGCCGTTACTACGATTGCCGCCAGACAGAGCTGGTTGCAAAACCGTTGGAGCTGCCGGCAGGGCTCTGGGACAACCATCTGCATCTGATGGCGTAATTACGTCAAAAGATCGTCCGATGGCTGGGGCCGCTCCCGGACGATCTTTTCACGACATCACCTCTCCAATACCTCACAACCTGTAAAAACTGGCAGTTGGATTACCCTTCCCAGTCGCGGTAATGTGCCCACTGTCTCACCTGATTTTCTCCAAGGAACTGGAATATGCTGCGTCGCCGCATGCTGATCATGTTGGGTGTTGTTCTGCTGATCGTGCTGGTCCTGGCCGGATATAAAGCCTTCTCCATCTACACGATGATTCAAGGTTTCTCCGCGCCAAAACCACCGATCAGCGTTGCCGTGGCCAAGGCAACCGAACGGCCATGGCAGGCACGCCTGCCCACCATCGGCACGCTCAAGGCACTGCAAGGCGTGGACCTGAGCCTGGAGACCGATGGCACTGTTGTGGACCTGCAGTTCGAATCAGGACAGAAGGTCAAGGCCGGCCAACTGCTCCTGCGGCTCGACAGCGCCGTGGAAAGCGCTCTGCTTGAAACCGCCCAGGCCGACCTTGGGCTGGCTCAGGTCGATTACGGTCGCGGTAGCCAACTGGTAGGCAGCCAGGCCATTTCCAAAGGTGAATTCGACCGCCTCTCGGCGGTACTGAAAAAGAGCAAGGCCACGGTCAACCAACTCAGGGCTGCACTCGGCAAAAAAAGCATCCTCGCCCCCTTCAGCGGCACCATCGGCATTCGTCAGGTGGACGTCGGCGACTACGTGGCCACAGGCACCATGATCGCCACCCTGCAGGACCTCAGCAGTCTGTATGTCGATTTCTTCGTTCCCGAACAGTCGGTACCGAAGATCGCCGTCGGTCAACCGGTGCAGCTCATTGTCGCGGCGTTCCCCACAGAAGAATTCCCCGGCACCATCAGTGCAATCAACCCCAAAGTCGAGAACAGCACGCGCAACGTGCAGGTCCGGGCCACCCTGGCCAACCCCGATGGCAAGCTGCTGCCGGGGATGTTCGCCAGCCTGCAGGTCATATTGCCCGACCCGCAGCCACGCATCGTCGTACCGGAAAGCGCGATCACCTACACGCTCTATGGCAATTCGGTCTATGTCGTAACCCAGAAAAAAGCCGAAGACGGCAGCGTGGAAAAGGACGACAAGGGCCAGCCGATCCTGATCGCAGAACGGCGCTTTGTCGAAACCGGCGAACGGCGCGATGCAATGGTGATCATCACCAAAGGCGTGCAGAACGGTGAACCGATTGTCACGGCTGGCCAGATCAAACTCGACAATGGCGCGCGCATCGCCATCAGCGATGACAAGACCCTGGCCGAAAAGAACAGTCAGCCTCGCGCTGACTGATCAAGGAACCCCCAATGGCTTTTACTGATCCGTTCATCCGCCGCCCGGTGCTCGCCACCGTGGTCAGCCTGCTGATCGTGCTGCTGGGCTTCCAGGCCTGGAGCAAGTTGCCGCTACGCCAATACCCGCAAATGGAAAACGCCCTGATCACGGTGACCACGGCGTACCCCGGGGCCAACGCCGAAACCATCCAGGGCTATATCACCCAGCCGATGCAGCAAAGCCTGGCCAGCGCCGAGGGTATCGACTACATGACCTCGGTCAGTCGCCAGAACTTTTCGGTGATCTCGATCTACGCGCGCATCGGTGCCAACAGCGACCGACTGTTCACCGAACTGCTGGCCAAGGCCAACGAGGTGAAGAACCAATTGCCCCAGGACGCTGAAGACCCGGTCCTGAGCAAGGAAGCCGCCGATGCCTCGGCGCTGATGTACATCAGCTTTTTCAGCAAGGAGTTGAGCAACCCGCAGATCACCGACTACCTGTCACGGGTGATCCAGCCGAAACTCGCGACCCTGCCCGGCATGGCCGAAGCCGAGATTCTCGGCAACCAGGTGTTCGCCATGCGCCTGTGGCTTGACCCGGTGAAACTCGCCGGTTTCGGTCTGACGGCCAGCGACGTGACCAACGCCGTGCGCCAGTACAACTTCCTGTCCGCCGCTGGCGAGGTGAAGGGCGAGTACGTGGTCACCAGCATCAACGCCAGCACTGAGCTCAAGTCCGCCGAAGCCTTTTCTGCGATTGCGCTCAAGGTCGATGGCGACAGTCGCGTACTGCTGCGCGATGTCGCCCGGGTCGAGATGGGCGCCGAAAACTACGACACCATCAGTTCCTTTGGCGGTACGCCCTCGGTGTATATCGGCATCAAGGCCACGCCCGGTGCCAACCCGCTGGATGTGATCAAGGAAGTGCGCAAGATCATGCCGGATCTTGAAGCCCAGTTGCCGCCAAACCTCAAGGGTGAAATTGCCTACGATGCCACGCTGTTCATTCAGGCCTCTATCGATGAAGTGGTGAAAACCCTGTTCGAAGCGGTCCTGATCGTGATCGTCGTGGTGTTCCTGTTTCTCGGTGCACTGCGCTCGGTGGTGATCCCGGTGGTCACCATTCCGTTGTCGATGATCGGCGTGATGTTCTTCATGCAGATGATGGGTTACTCGATCAACCTGCTGACGCTGTTGGCGATGGTGCTGGCCATCGGCCTGGTGGTGGACGATGCCATCGTCGTGGTGGAGAACATCCACCGCCATATCGAAGAAGGCAAGACACCGCGGGACGCTGCTATAGAGGGTGCCCGGGAAATCGCCATGCCGGTGGTTTCAATGACCATCACTCTCGCGGCGGTGTATGCGCCGATCGGCTTCCTGACGGGGCTGACCGGCGCATTGTTCAAGGAGTTTGCCCTGACCCTGGCCGGCGCCGTAGTGATCTCCGGCATCGTCGCCCTGACCCTGTCACCGATGATGTGCGCCTTTCTATTGCGTCACGATGAAAACCCCAGCGGCCTGGCCCATCGCCTCGACCTGATTTTCGAAAGCCTCAAGCGCCGCTATCAGAGCATGCTCCACGGAACGCTCAATACCCGGCCCGTGGTGCTGGTGTTCGCGGTCATTGTTTTGTGCCTGATTCCGGTGTTGCTCAAGTTCACCAAATCGGAACTGGCACCGGACGAGGACCAAGGCATCATTTTCATGATCGCCAACGCCCCGCAACCGACCAACCTCGATTACCTGAACACCTACACCGACGAATTCATTTCGATCTTCAAGGCGTTCCCCGAGTATTACTCTTCCTTCCAGATCAATGGATTCAACGGAGTGCAATCGGGTATCGGCGGGTTTCTGCTCAAACCGTGGAACGAGCGCAGCCGGACGCAGATGCAGATACTGCCCGAGGTTCAGGCCAAGCTCGAAAGCATTCCCGGCTTGCAGATTTTCGGTTTCAACCTGCCCTCGCTGCCAGGCACTGGCGAAGGGCTGCCTTTCCAGTTCGTCATCAACACCGCCAACGACTACGAGCTGCTGTTGCAGGTGGTCGACCGGGTGAAAAAGCGCGCCATGGAGTCCGGCAAGTTCGCATTCGTCGATGTCGACCTGGCCTTCGACAAGCCGGAAGTCGTGGTGGACATCGATCGTGCCAAGGCTGCCCAGATGGGTGTGTCGATGCAGGATCTGGGTGGAACACTGGCGACTTTGCTTGGTGAAGCGGAGATCAACCGTTTCACCATCGAGGGGCGCAGCTACAAAGTCATCGCTCAGGTCGAGCGACCGTTTCGGGACAATCCCGACTGGCTGAACAACTATTACGTGAAAAACACCCAGGGCGAGCTGCTGGCCCTGTCGACCCTGATCACCGTGACCGACCGTGCGCGACCGCGGCAGTTGAACCAGTTCCAGCAACTCAACTCGGCGATCCTGTCCGGTGTGCCGCTGGTCAGCATGGGCGAGGCTATCGACGTTGTGCGGCAAATCGCCCGCGAAGAGGCGCCGGTGGGCTTTGCCATCGACTATGCCGGTGCCTCGCGGCAATACGTACAGGAAGGCAGCGCGTTATGGGTGACCTTTGCCCTGGCACTGGCAATCATTTTCCTGGTGCTGGCTGCACAGTTCGAAAGCTTCCGTGACCCACTGGTGATTCTGGTGACAGTGCCACTGTCGATCTGCGGTGCCTTGATCCCGTTGTTCCTTGGCTGGTCGAGCATGAACATCTACACCCAGGTCGGATTGGTGACGCTGATCGGGTTGATCAGCAAGCACGGGATCCTGATCGTCGAATTCGCCAACCAATTGCGCAAGGACAAGGGCCTGTCGCCACGCGAGGCCGTGGAGGAAGCAGCGGCCATTCGCCTGCGCCCGGTATTGATGACCACTGCCGCCATGGTATTTGGCATGGTGCCCTTGATCATCGCCACCGGCGCGGGGGCGGTGAGCCGTTTCGACATCGGAACGGTGATCGCCACAGGCATGTCGATCGGGACGCTGTTTACCTTGTTCGTGTTGCCATGCGTATATACGTTGCTGGCCAAAGACGATAAACCCTGACACCGCTCCCCCATTGGATAAGCGTCATGGACGAGACACCGGAAAATAAAAGGCCTCGCATTTGCGAGGCCTTTTATTTGGGCTTCAAACTTTTCAACTTTGCGGCCTCAATCCTTGAGAAAGTCCGAACATGAACAGCAACAAATCATGGTCGGGCTGTGTAGCCACGGAGGTCTTGGCGACTCGTGGCAAGGGGCAATGATCGCCATTCGCTGAGCTGAGAACTTGAGTGCGTGGCTGCTCCCAGGCAGCCACCGCGAGCGAAGCGACTGCCAAGGCTCCTATCAAAAACAAACCTCGCGCAACTTCGAGTTTCATTGCTATAAACCCTTGATAGCGCTGCCAAACGCCGTCTCATAAAAGTAGACCAGTTTCTTCCAGTCAGTTGAGCTGAACGACGAGTGGCGGCGCAGTTGCTTCATGTCGTGGGCAGCCGCCTGATGTGAAGTCAGACGCTGGCGGCACTTCTCCAGATCAATCAAAGCCACCTCGACCCTGGACGCCTCGCCTTCGCCGGTCACCCGCACGAATACGTGTTTGATATAGAGGCAGCTATGCTGCCAACGCCCTTTGTGCATGCGGGCCAGGTTTTCTGCCAAGGCCTGCAACACGCGATCATGTACGGCTTCACCGTGACGCTCGCGGCCGCCGTCGGCGTACCAATGTTCAATTTCCTGGAAACCATCCAGTGACTTTGTTACCAGTAAGGCGCGCCATTTGTGCACGGGGTCGCGTTGTGCGCCGCAGAACACAATTTGCGGAACAAGGACCCCGAGCGAGCCAACGCCGATGAGTGCATCGCGCTCACGCAGCACTGTCGGCCGGCCAAACGGGTGCAGCAAGCTGCGATAGATATGCCCGGTCTGGCGTTTGAAGTAGAGCAGTTGATCATCACTGCCCTTGACGCGCTGCACACCACTTTCTCCACCGCGGCGAACATTGGGCTCTTCTACCCATTCACCGCGCTGATTCCAGAAATAGTCGAAACGGTCCTGGGAGCCATCATCCGATCCTGCTGCTACCTGCACTGCCATCCTGTTACCTCTTGCGTAATACGTAAACTCGCCACATGGCATAGAGCGGTAAAAAGTCCAGACGTTCCTGAATTCGGAAACCCGCTTGTTCAAATTCCTGTTCGACCGAAGCAGCAGGTAACACAAATCGGTTTTGGTAACCTTGCTGATTGCGGGTCCGTTCCAGGCGCTTGCGTTTCCAGGCCTTGAAATTGCCATCTACCCACAGTGAAAGAATGACGCTATCACGGGTGACGCGCTCGAATTCGCGCAAAATTGCCAGTCGATGCTCGGCCTCACCGATGTGATGGAGCAATCGCATGCAGAAAATGCTGTCGACGGCGTTATCAGGCAAGGCAATGTCGAATGCAGAAGTGTGCAAGGGTTGTACCCGTTTCACCACATCGGCCGGTTGCGCTTGAGTAGCTATCTTCAGCATCGACTCCGAATTGTCGGCGCCGATGATCACGCGGTTGGGTTTCTCCGCCAGCAATGGCCAGAAACGTCCAGCGCCGCAGGGCAGGTCGAGGACCAGACCAGGCTCACCGACCGCAGTCAGCGCCTTGCGAGCCAATTGCTCATCCCGCCAATGGGATAATTTACGACTCAGTCCATCCTGATGTTTTTGCAAATACTGTTGTGCGTGCTGGTCGTCGTATTTTTCGGAAAAATCCAGTTTGATCGGGCCGGCCATATCGAGCTCTCCTGTACTTCTGATGGCACCCACATTAGGTAGCACCGTGTCAGCGTCAGGTCATGCCTTTGTGAAAAAAATGTCATGTAAAACCCCTAATCGTTTCGAGGTTTTACAAAACACGGGCCGCTCTCCATTGCTTGTCGCCGACGGTCAGCTTGCTGGAGTGGGGTGCAACTGCACCTGAAAACGACAGCCATTGGGCTCCATGTTGGTCAGGCTGACGCTCCAGCCCTGGTTTTCACAGATCCGCTGCACCAGTGACAGCCCCAAGCCCAGGCCCTCACCGCGCTTTTCACTGCCGCGCACGAACGGTTCGAACATCGCTTCACGCTTCTCTTCGGGAATGCCCACGCCACTGTCCTCGACGACAAAACCGCTGGTCGTCAGGGTCAATCGGATAAACCCTTGTTCAGTGTAGTGCAGCGCGTTACGCAGCAAGTTACCCATCACCGCATTCAGCAGCGTGGCGTTGTATCGAATGCTCTGTGGCTGACCCGGTTCAAAAATCAGCGTCAAGCCTTTGGCCTCAATGGGCGCGCGCCACTGCCCGATCAAGCCGTCGGCGACGCCAGTGAGCGTCTGCTGCGGGGACATGCTCGTGTCTTCGCGCTGGGCCCGGGCCAGCATCAGGAAGGTTTGTACCAGTTCACGCATTTCTTCACAGGCGCGGGAGATGCGCTCGACCTGCGCGCGACCGCGCTGATCGATGCCAGGGTTCTCGAGCAACAACTCGCAGGAACTGGCCAGAACCATCAATGGCGTACGCAACTCGTGGCTGACATCGCTGGTGAACAGTCGCTCCCGCGTCAGTGCCTGACGCAGACGCCCCAGGGTCGCATCGAATGCCACAGCCAGCTCCCCCACTTCATCGGCCGCGTAGTCCGGTGCCAGCGGCGGCGCCAGACCGAGCAACTGATCGCGGTGCCGGACCTGTCGGGCCAGCCGGACAACAGGTGCCATCACCTTGCGCGCCAGAACCCAGCCAAGGAAAACCGCCAGCGCCAGGCTGAGCACAAAGCCAACGAGAACAACGGCGAACAGCACCCGTTCACGCTCTTCGAAATCGCTTTGGTCCTGCAGCAGCACATAACGCCGCCCGTCGACGATTTCGACCATCGCGTGGTACGACAGGTGTTCGCGAAACACCTCGTGAAAACCGGAGTCCAGATGTCGCAAATCCTTGGGCAAATCGAAATCGCCCGGCCCCCCGCTGAAATAGAACAACTGATCCGGCTCGGGCCGATGGCTCCAGTCCGAGACACTGTCCATGAGCAGAAGGCGCTGCAAATCGCCACCCAATCCGGCAGAAATCAACTTCTCTTCCACCAGATGCACGGTGGCGACAATGCCCATTGCGAAGGCACCCGCGACCAACGCACTCATCAGTGCGAAGGCAATGATGATGCGCTGGGCAAGGCTCTGCTTAAACTCCATCGCGGCCCTCGGCCAGGCGATAACCGACACCGTGCACGGTATGCAGCAACGGTTTGGCGAACGGTTTGTCGATCACCTGACGCAACTGATGGACATGGCTGCGCAGGCTGTCACTGTCCGGGCAGTCATCGCCCCATAACGCTTCTTCAAGAATTTCCCGGCGCAGCACATGCGGACTTTTCTGCATCAATACTGCGAGCAACTTGAGGCCCACCGGGTTGAGCTTGAGCAACCGCCCTTCGCGGGTAACTTCCAGCGTGTCCAGATCGTAGCTCAAGTCGCCGACTTGCAAGGTACGACGGCCACCGCCCTGGGTACGCCGCATGACCGCTTCGATCCGTGCCGCCAGTTCCGAAAGTGCGAAAGGTTTGATCAGGTAATCGTCGGCGCCAGACTTGAAGCCTTGCAGCCGGTCGTCGAGTTGGTCGCGTGCGGTCAACATGATGACTGGGGTGTCGCGCCGGGCATCTTCGCGCAGGCGCTTGCACAAGGTGTAGCCGTCGATGCCAGGCAGCATGATGTCGAGCACGATCAAGTCGTAATGCTCGGTGGCGGCCAGGTGCAGGCCCGACAGACCGTCCTGTGCACAATCGACGGTATAGCCTTTGAGCCCCAGGTAATCGGCCAGATTGGCGAGGATATCGCGATTGTCTTCAACCAATAAAATTCGCATGGGCACCTTCTCCGTACACAGTTACGGCCGTCTTGGCCCGCGCAGCTTAAGGCCAAGTGTGGCTCACGGCTAGGACTGCGTGCAGTCTCGACCTCACAAAACGGCCGATTCGGGGCTCAACGTTTTTTTCACTATCGATTCACGGGCTGACGACAGAAACGGGCTCAAACTCCGCGCGGCTGCGCACTCAAGAACATTTCACTGACCCGGGAATTTTCATGGTTTCGATTTCTGCACGCCCCGCTTCTCGCCCGCTCAATCTCTGGGTATACCTGGGCATTCCCGCTGTTGCGGCGATGACTCTGGTGCTCCTCGAACTGACAAACCTGGACATGGCCCTGGCCAAGCTGTTTTACGACCCGGTTGCCGGGGCGTTCATCGGGCGCCACAGTTACTTCCTCGAGACCGTACTGCATGACCGCGCCAAGCAAGTGGTCATTGCGTTTTCGGTACTGGCCATACTCGGTTTCATTGGTTCGTTTTTCATGGACAGACTCAAACCGTACAAACGGGAACTGGGTTGTCTGGTGTTGTCTCTGGGCTTGGCGACCTCGTTTGTCACGCCGATGAAAGCAGTGACGGCGGTGCAATGCCCGTGGAGCCTGGAACAGTTCGGCGGCCATGAAACCTACAGTGAACTACTCAGCCCTCGGCCGCAGACCGACAAGCCAGGGCGCTGCTGGCCGGGTGGCCATGCGGCCACCGGGTTCACGCTGTTCGCGCTGTTTTTCGTGTTGCGTGATCGTCGCCCGCGACTGGCCCGGGCGGCGTTCGTCTTTGCCTTCGCCCTGGGTTCGGTGTTTTCCATCGGGCGGATGATGCAGGGGGCGCACTTCTTTTCGCACAACGTGTGGACAGCAGTGTTTTGCTGGCTGATTTGCCTGGGGTCGTATTACTGGATTCTGTATCGACCGGCGTTGAAGGCTGAGGGGCCGGTCAACGCGGAGCTAGTCAGCACCTGAATTGACGCCTTCGCGGGCAAGCCTCGCTCCTACAGGTCCAATGAATAACCGTAGGAGCGAGGCTTGCCCGCGAAGAGGTTGTCAACCGCAACACATTTTT